>JBOHOS010000591.1:0-8512 GCA_050731295.1 Nitrospiraceae bacterium
CCTCATAGGTAATACGTGGAAAGGGAGGCGTGATTCGCTCCAGCTTAGAGAGATCGCGCTCCAACACCGCGAGGTCGTCCTTGCGGGTCGCCAGCACGCTCTCGACGATGTGAACGAGAAAGGCTTCGGCCAGATCCATCATATCGGCCAATTCGGCGAACGCCACTTCCGGTTCTACCATCCAGAATTCCATCAGGTGCCGCCGCGTCTTGGATTTTTCGGCGCGGAAGGTCGGGCCGAAGCAATACACTTTTCCAAAGGCTGCGGCCGTGGCCTCGCTGTACAATTGGCCGCTCTGGGTCAAGTACGCTTGTTCGTCGAAATAGTCCGTCTGAAATAAGGTCGTGGTCCCTTCACAGGCATTGGGCGTGAAAATCGGCGCATCGATCAGCACGAAGCCGCGGTCGTCGAAGAAATTTCGGCAGGCTCGAATGATCTCGTGACGAATGCGCAAGATCGCGTGCTGACGACTAGATCGGAGCCATAGGTGCCGGTGTTCCATCAAAAAGCCCACGCTGTGCTCTTTGGGCTGAATCGGGAACGGCTCGGCAATCTGGAGCAGCTCGAGACGAGTGACCTCCAATTCATAACCTCCGTGCGCGCGCGTATCCTGTCGAAGCGTGCCGGTGAGAATGAGAGACGACTCCTGCGTCAGCGCTGCCGACTTCGCAAATTGTTCCTCACCGACGATAGCCTTGCTCACGACGGCTTGAAGGTCTCCCGTGCCGTCTCGAACAACTAAGAAATGCAGCTTGCCGCTGGAGCGACGGCTTCGAAGCCATCCGCGAATCGTCACTTCCTGCCCGACATGGCCGGCTATGTCCTGGATATACACGTTCGGCATCACTACGCACTCCAATCGACTGAACTGATTTTGAACACGTTTCAGCCTAGCGGATTCATCAGAAGCTTTTCAAGAGCGCTCATTGCCCTTTCATTGACATTTCACCCTATCATGCGCACAATGCTTAGTACGTAGAAGGATCGACGATGAAAGTAGCGAGTCTCTTCATATTGTCCGCGCTGTTTGTGGCATTGCCGCTGCCGAGCGACTCAAAGGAACTCAATCCCAACAACCCGCTGAATCCGCCGGCGCCTGTCTATTGGTGTCCGAACAAGACCCCCGATCAGCAGATCGCCGCCACGCCGGACACTGACTGTTCCCCTCTCGTTGAGAAAGAGAGCGGGGAAAAGGAGAACGCGCCGGATGGAGAGACGAAGGCCAGAAAGCCAGTCCAAATTCAGAATCTTCAAAGTGAAGCATCCGAATTTCTTAGTGAATATCGTCAGTTCTTGGAATGTTGCGCCAATGACGTGAATTCAATTGACGACTTAAAAAACCTTCAGGAGCAAGCGTCCGCCATTCTGAGATCGATACAAGAGACGGGTCTGGTTAACATGGGAACGAGTCAGAGAGGCATCACCCTTCGCGAAATCATTGCTCCGGTGGCGCAGGCGCAGGACGGTCTACGTAAATTGAAAGCACGGCTGGATCGTCTCAACAATGAGAAGGAAACCCTCGGCGCACTGGGATATGAAGAGGCTGCGCGCGAACGTCGAAGGATTCAGCGAGAGGAAACATCGATCACGAAAGACTTTCGGCCGGCGAGGCCGCCGGCGTCAGCGCGCACCGGCACAGAAATCGAAGCCACCACCCTGCCCAACCGCGCCGGCACCACGATCGAAACGACGACTTTGCCAGGCGCTTCCGGCTCCGATATCGGAGCGGTGGTGTCACCGGGTAGCGATCAACGGGAAGATCTTCGACCGCGAAGAGGTCCGGATATTGAGGATACGACGCTTCCCAACCGCTACGGCCCTGCGTTGGGGGGAGGCAATACCCCGGCAAGCGATTTACCAAGCTCCATCGGAGCCGAGATCGACTCGATTCAAGGTCCTACGGGTCCTTCAACGAACCCCTCACGCGTCGGCCCTTCCATCGGAGATTCCAGCCTCAACCGTCGTTGATCGCCTGCCGCTCGTTGTCAGGCGGGCGCAGGATCGAAACCGGATCACGTCGCCGCGCGAACCGGGGGAAGCGACTCCCAGGTTTCTCCTCTATTCCGACTCCGATACAGCCCGCTGCCGTTCGTACCGACATACCACGTCTTGGGGTCGATTGGGCTTTGCGCGAGAGACCGCACATTGAGTGTCGCCAGACCGGTGTTCATCGCGTTCCACGACGTCCCGCCGTCCTCGCTTCGATACACGCCTTCGCGCCCCGCCACATACAAAGCGCCGGGCATCTCTCGGTCGAGCAACAGGGTGATGATCATCTGATCCGGCAATGTCTGGCCAATACGGGTCCAGGTTTGCCCCGCATCCGTCGATTTGTACAACCCGCTCAGTGTCCCGATATACACCGTATCGGGCGCATGCGGATCGACCTCTACCATCGTCACGCCGAGCGCCCGAGACGATTTGAGCAGTTCCGGTGAGACGAGGCCGGTATTGGCTTTTTCCCATCGCCCTCCCCGGTTCACTGTCTTGTACACGCCGCCGCTCGTGCCCGCGTACAAGATCGCCGGCTTGGTGGGGTCCAATGCCAGCGTCACCACCATCAAGACCTCTTTCATGCCGTCCATGCGCTTCTGCCAAAGCTCGCCGCCGTTCTCTGTTTCGAAGACCCCCATGGTGGTGGCCACAAACAATCGGTTGCTATCAAGCGGGTCGAAGACAAACTGATTCACCACCGAGGTGATCGTCACGTCATCCAATCCGGCCCGCTGGGACACCCATCGCTGGCCGCCGTCATAACTCTTATAGACCGCATCGCCTTTGGTGCCGGCATAGAGTGTCGCGGGATAGACCGGATCCACCGCCATCGAAATCACGCGCGAGTGACTCATGCCCTTGGAGAGGTTTTCCCAGCTCTGTCCGCCATCGCGTGTCTTAAAAATATAATCGTTCGTGGCGACATAGATGATATTGGCATTTGTCGGATGCAGGGTAATGACGACGATGGCGTCGCTGCGTCCGCATCCGGAAGCAGTCGCGACCAACAACAGGAGGGCGAGAAGATACCGGCGCACTCTAGGCATTGAAAGTCAGATCACGTCAGACAGCGCAAGGCATGATTCACGATACGCAACAGTCTACTGATAGCCGGAGGGGCTTCCATCATCCTGCGCTAACGATAGTTGATGAATTGCAGGTCGATCCCGAAATCTTTCCCCTTCAGGAACGCGATCACCGCTTGCAGCTCATCACGGCTCTTGCCCTGAATACGAACTTGATCGCCCTGAATCTGCGCTTGCGCTTTAAATTTCGCGTCCTTAATTTCCTTGGTGACCTCTTTTGCTTTTTCAGTGGTCAGTCCGTTTTGAATCTTGGCGATCTGGCGGACCGTCCCCCCTAAAGCCAGCTCGAGCGAGCCGAACGCAAAGGCCTTCACCGAGACGTTCCGCTTTACCAGCTTCGCCTTGACGATGTCGATCACGTTTTTTAACTTATACTCGTCATCCGAGATAATCACGAGTTCGTTTTCCTTTTCTTTCAGCGTCAACTCCGTCCTGGTCCCTTTGAAATCAAAGCGCTGATGGATTTCCTTCAACGCCTGATCGATCGCATTTTTGACTTCCTGCATATCGACCTTCGAGACGACATCAAAAGAATTTTGCTCAGCCATGTTTCCTCCGTCTTCTCGCGTTTCAGGAGCCAACCCGATGTAAAAAAGTCAATGGAGAAGCTGCCGTTTCGATAGCCTAAGCTGATTGCCGACCACTCCTCAATCAGCAACATCGACCCGTTGGCAGCTTAATGCCTCCACGTGCCGCAGCAGGAGGCGCCGCTTCGGAAGCGGCGAGCACTTCGCTGCTCGTGAATGGCCAACCCTGAACCAGATAGCCATACCACTGCCGCGCGCTGTCCGCCAAGACGATAAGAGCCAAGAGCGCGACCAGGCCGACCAGGCCGGCATCGAGATAGAGGGCGAATGCCTGTCCGGATTCAAGCATCGTGTTGGCCTTCCGGATAAAGAGAACAAACAATTCATAGGACCCGCTCAGGGTAATGACAGCCACAAAGACCATCGGGACCGCCGTAACCCAGAGGTACTCGGCTTTGCCCATTTTAATCAGGACGGTCGTGCCGATGCAGAGCGCCAATGTGCCCAATAATTGGTTGGCCGCTCCGAACATGGGCCAAATAGTCGAGATGCTTCCGGTCCCGATCAAGTATCCCCACGCTCCGACGACCGCCGCGCTACATGCCAGCACCCCGGGCCACCAATGAAGGCTCCGTAAAGGCGCATAGAGATGCCCGCCGAGCTCCTGAACCAGGTACCGAGCGACGCGAGTGCCCGCATCAATCGTGGTGAGAATAAACAAGGCTTCAAACAGCAGCGCAAATTGATACCAATACGCCATGAGGCTCGCCATGCCGGGAAGCCCGGCGAAAATGGACGCCATCCCGACCGCCAGGGAGACGGCGCCGCCCGGCCGGCCGGCAATATCCACTTCCACCAGACGTGATAGCTCGTGAATCCGGGCGACCGGTAACCCCATGGCCGCAAGGGTGTCGGAAGACAACAGGGTATTGATCGCAAAATAGTCCCCCGGGACCAACACCGACGCGGCGATCAGCGCGATCACGCCGACAAAGCTTTCCATCAACATCGCCCCGTACCCGACGATGGCATGGGATTCACGCGCAATCATCTTTGGGGTCGTGCCGGACGCCACCAGCGAGTGAAATCCCGAAATCGCGCCGCACGCGATGGTGATAAACACGAACGGGAAGATGGTTCCGGGAATAATCGGACCGCCGCCGTGAATGAACTCCGTCACCCTCGGCATCTCAATCGGCGGCGCCAGCAAGATGACGCCCACGGCCAGCATGGCCACGACCCCGACCTTCATGAAGGTCGACAGATAATCCCGCGGCACCAGCAACATCCATCCCGGCAGCACGGACGCGAGAAATCCATAGCCGGCCAACAACCACACGAGCGTCGGCCGCTCACACTCAAACCAGCCGGCCCATTCGGATTGGCCGACGCTCCGGCCGAGAAGCACCGCGATGATGAGCAAGGCCACGCCGAGCGCCGACATCTCACCGACCCGCCCGGGCCTGAGTTTCTGCAGATAGAATCCCATCAGAAAGGCGATCGGAATGGTCATCGCGATCGTGAACGTCCCCCAGGCATTGCGGTAGAGCGCGTTGACGACGGCCAGGCCGAGACCGGCCAGCGCGACGACGACGATGAAGAGCACCGCTACCGCCGTCGCCAGACCGGTCAACGTCCCGATTTCATCCCGCGCGATCTCCGGAAGTGACCGGCCGTTGCGGCGCATCGAGGCAACGAGAATGATGAAATCTTGAACCGCGCCGGCCAACACGGCGCCGATCACCAGCCAGAGAAAACCCGGGAGGTATCCGAACTGCGCGGCCAACACGGGTCCCAGCAGAGGCCCGGCTCCGGCGATCGCCGCAAAGTGGTGGCCGAACAACACATACTTGTTTGCCGGATAAAAGTTCGTCCCATCGTTCAGCCGGTGAGCCGGCGTGACGCGCTCGTCATTGAGTTCCACGACGCGATGCGCCAAGAATCGGCCATAAAATCGGATCGCGAGAGCATAAAAACAGCCGGCCGCCACGACCAACCACAGGGCATTGACCTTCTCATGCGGATTGAACACGCCCGCAATAGACGCGAACGCGACCGCACAGACACTCGCCACCAATCCCCAGGTGATGACGTTACGCATAAGCGGCTATCGTAACAAGCGATGGAAGGGTTGTAAACTCAGGCGTGCTGAGAAAGCCCGCTCGAATCGGCATCAAATCATCGCGCCGCCGCAGACAACCGCCATGAGCATGGACGGATGAACATTCAGAACCGCATGCCAACGCCCAATACGGCATACTGCGCGCGGAAGTCCAAGGAGAGCCCGGCCCAGTGATAATTTGCCGAGAAATATTTGTACTCGCCGAACGCGAAGAGTCGCGGCGAGAGGGTAACTTGCAGTCCAGCCAGAAATTGATGCCCAAACGCCGTTGAGCTTTCGAAGTCTCTGTCAGCCCGGCCTGGAATATCGGCGCCGTGCACATATCCTTGCGACACGCCGATCCCGACCCCCCCATACGGTTGGATCGCCGCGCCGGGATAACGCGCCACCACATTGATCATGGAATTCATCACGATCAGATCAGTCGCGCCTCTCGTGGAAGGTCCATGTCCACTCCCCAAAGCAAAGCTGATCTCAGTGCCATGGCCGTACGATTCCAACTCAATGCCGACCATGCGCTTGGTCACCTCCGGGAAGATCGCCACCTTGATCCCGGCGCCGACGCCGTTCTCTAGCCTCGTCCCGGAAGCGGCGGCGCCTCGAACCATCGCGTCCCTGTCGGCCGGCCAACTTCCCAGCGCGTATAGACTGATATAGACATCATCCTTCTCCCCGGCAAGCGCCGACGTCTCGGCTGCGGAGAAGGCCACGGTGATGCCGGCCGCCACCCATATCCATGAGAGGACAGTCGAAAGTCTAGGCCGGCGCGTCATAGACACCGTGAAACAGGCCTGCGCTCAGACGGAGAAAAAAAGAAAGGGCCTTTGGGAGGATCATCCCAAAGGCCCTTTCAGGAGAGATCCCCTGAATCAGCTACCTTTGACGATGGTGCACCATTCGCCGAAGATGCCGATGATATTCTTCGCAGTGTGGTCAACGGACGCCACCGTTGTGACCCCGCCATTGGCCTTGGCCGCCGCGATGCTGGCGTCGCCGGTCGCGACCCACCCTAAAATCGACGTCGCGCACGCCTTGCCTTCTTTCGTCGCCGCGGTCGCGGTCGTCGCGATGGTGCCATACTTGGTTTCGTTATAGATGATGCCCGCCAACGGGGACGCCACGATCTGACAGCCGGCTAGGCTGAAACACCCAACGGAGATCACCGCGAGGAATAATTTCTTCATAGCTCCTCCTGTAAGAGTTGACATCGCTCATGATTTCCGCTCATGGGAAATCAAAGCGAGCGGAGTATAGGTAATTCGAGGGATAGTGTCAACCGTAAGAGGGTTTTGCCGCCCCATACTTTGGAGAGCTTAGAAATAGGCATGGACCGTGAACAAGGCTTCGTTGTCATGATCGCGGTGGTTGAACTCCAGCCGAAGGGCGAGGTTTTGCTGCACGGTATAGCGCTGTCCGAATGAAAACCGGACATCCTCCGATCGTTCTCCGAGCGGAAAGCGCAGGTAGCTTGCCGATAACAGGACTTTCCACCGGTCGGTGAGCGTCCCCAGCAACCCCACGGTCCCGCCGCCGCCGATCCGATGGTCGTCCACATAGGCATGACTGTAATTGGATTCGACCTCGGCGAAGGCAAAGAACACCTCTCGTCCCAGGACGTTTGTCTCCACCGATCCTCCGATGCCGGCATTGAAGACCCCGTTACTGCAAAGCTTACAGCCCTTATGCCGAACTGTTTGCATGCCGGCGTTCACTTTCCACGATGGGAATTTGAATAACGTGTCAATCGGGGCCAAGGATACGATATTGATCAACGTAAAGCGCTCCAATCTCGTCTGGTCTCGTCTGTTATAGTGCCGAAGGCTTGCCCCCAGTATTTCAATTTGCGCGTCGCGGGCATAGCCGACATCAGGGTCCAGCAGATCATGGTAACCAACCCGCAGATTGACTTCTTCAAAAAATTCATCTTCGCGCCAGCCGACAGCCACGCCGGCCCGCGACGTCCGATGTCCTTGCTCAGGCGGCTCGGACCGCGGTGTAATCGGAATATCGATGGGTTTTACCCGAATCTGACTGCGCGCCGTTAACACATTCCTGATCTTGTCCTTGTAATATGTGGCATTGTCCTTATCAGCCATCCCGCGGTATCGCAAATAATCAGAGGCCAAGTCGAGAACCAACGCCTGCCGCGCGGGAGGCCGACCCCTAAATTCTTCGGATTGAATCCAATCGGGATCCTGCGTGATCCGTCTGAGCCCGAGGCGCTCCTCTTCGGAGAGGTGTTCGCGCCGGCGGCGAATCTGCGTGCTCCGCGAGGGCCGGTACGCAATGTCGGCGATCAGGCCCGGCTGTTGGGTGACCAGTCGAACGGTATCGGCGGGAACTGTCCAAAAAAGGAACTGATCCGTGAGATGCCAGTCCGGGTTGGCTACGTCGAGGAGCGAGAGCAAATGATAAGAACAGTTCTCTTTGAAAAAAAAGTAGTCGAAATAAGCATTCCCCAATTCCCACGCATGCATGAGCAAGCGCCGGACCTGGTCCTCCGAGAGATTCAGCCGATATTCCCAAATATCGCGGTTCTCAATGTCTCGGTACTCCTGAACCTTCAAATAATAGGGAACCGTCGAGAAATATCCTTTGTAGCCACCGAAGATTCCGTTCACGGCGAACGAGATGCCGGCATCAGGCGGCACATCGGCGGCAAAGTTGATCGTATAGGCCAAAATCCGGGTCTGTTCAGTCTGGCCTTTCTGATCGATCCGTAACAGCGTATGGCCGAACATCGACGACGGATTGTTCATGAAGGCATAGGGAAAGACTAGTGT
>JBOHOS010000592.1:0-1009 GCA_050731295.1 Nitrospiraceae bacterium
GTGCCCGTACTCCGTGACCGTGGAGGTGACGGAAGGATCCGCCGGCTCGACAAAGTAGGAATGCACGAAATAAACATGTGTTCCGCTGTCGATTCCGCTCAAGAGCGGCGCCTGGCGGGTTACCGTCAGGGCGTTCCACCCGATATGGGGCACCTTCAGGACAGCGGCAGGTCCCGGTAAGCCGGACGCGTGCCCATCCCCGAAGGAAAACCGTTTGACACGACCGGGGATCACATCCAACCCCCGATGCACGCCGAATTCCTCGCTCTCCGTAAACAAGAGTTGCAGGCCCAGACAAATTCCAAGAAAGGGCTTGCCCTTCTCGATCGCGCGTGTAATCGGGTCGATCAATTCATACCGCTCTAAGTTGGCCATGCAGTCTGCGAACGCCCCCACCCCGGGCAGCACGACGCGGCCGGCATTGTCAATGACGCGGCGGTCGCGTGTCACGACGGCATGATGCCCCACCGCCGCAAACGCTTTCTCCACACTCCTGAGATTGCCCATCCCATAGTCAATGATGGCGATCATTTCCCACACCTCTGTTCGGCAGTCACGTCGGAGGACGGAGGGCAACGGAGCAGACTACAGCTTGCCTTTGGTCGAGAGCACTCCCGACACCCGCTCATCAATCGAAGTGGCCTGGTCCAGCGCCTTGGCCAAGGCCTTGAACACGGCCTCCATGATGTGATGCGGGTTGCGGCCATAGAGCACATTGACGTGCAGGTTCAAGGCCGCATGCGTGACGAACGCTTGGAAAAAATCTTCGAACAGGCCGAGATCGAACGACTTGATCCGGCGCTGCGGCAATGCGACGTGATAGACCAAGTACGGCCGCCCGCTGAGATCCACCGTCACCTGCGCCAGCGTTTCGTCAAGCGGGACGGATGCCCACCCGAACCGCCGTACGCCCTCTTTCTTTCCCAACGCCTCTTTCAGCGCACCCCCGAGCACGATACCCACGTCTTCAATCGTGTGATGTTCGTCGATCTCGGTATCGCCTTTGGCC
>JBOHOS010000593.1:0-1107 GCA_050731295.1 Nitrospiraceae bacterium
GTAATGGGCCGGGCGCCATCAATGCCGATGACCGGGCTGCTCATGATGCTGGCCACCGGCACGAACCCGGGCATTTGGTCTCGCCCGACGATCTGCCGCACGATGTCGGTTTCCGTTACGATCCCGACGATCCGGTCATTCTGCTCGACAAAGACGCTTCCGATTTTTCGCTCTCTCATCACCTTGGCGGCGTCGGATACCGGGGACGAAACCTGCACCTTGGCCAGATCCTGCTTCATCAACTTTTGTGCTGTCACCATCTGATCCTCCTTTAGTTAGATGTCTGTGTAAGATGCCCTGTTGAGCCAACGACGACACTGTAATCAGTCGGCTGTCATGTCTGCGGAACGGTGAGAGGGCCGATTCGTTCCCGGTAACGCAGAAGTGGGTAGACCTTCTTATGTTGCATGCCCCGGAGAGTCGCGATGGCATAGATCAGCGGCGTCAGCAAGGCCACTCCCGCGGCAATGCTCACAATCAGTGTCAGAAGCTGGCGCATGGTCCCTCCTCGTTGTTCATTGGCCTCCGAAATCTGGAGTGAAGTCTACCGGCCGGATGTTCCAGCTTAGTAAACTCACGGTAAGAGTTTTGTAAAACCTTCGAAGAACCCACGGTATGAAATAGAGCGCCCGGCGCGAATCCATCCGGCATCTACTGGCTCAGAGCCGTCAAGGCACGATATTGGATGGGTAGCACCATTCCCATTGGAAGGTCAGACACGCGAGGTGATAGAGCAGCGATTTTGGTTTCGATCTGTATGTTGCGTCTACGGAAGATTCCGAGAATACTGCGAGAAAGGTCATGACGACTATGTCAAGGAAGCCTCAAAAATCTGTTAATAGTACCGGGGCGAGTGCGAGAGAAGTCCAGTCGTGAGGATCGGAAGAGATCTTTGGTCGTGATTGGAAAGAGGGAATACGCGAGGCGGCTAATTTCTGTTCGACGAGGAAGTTACTTTACAATTTCACTCGGGGGAACCCACGTCAGACCATTGATGAACACTGGAGTCGATCACATCGAATTGCTCCCAGATCGCGAATCCACAGTCCGTTCACGAGGGGTTTGCTCACTTCCTTGTCTAGCCGACGTACCCAATGAATGTGATGG
>JBOHOS010000594.1:0-1411 GCA_050731295.1 Nitrospiraceae bacterium
AGACCGACAAGACACAGAAGGTAGAAAAGACCGTGGCGCTCAACGTAAAGCTGACGCCGGTCAATCATTCCGATCAGCCGGTATCGGCAAACTACACGAACGTGGTGGTCGCTCAGGGCATTGCCTATATGGACTTTGGCTTTATCGAGCCCAGCTCGCTAGGCCTGGTTGTCCGCGCCGCGCAAAACGGCCAATCCATTCCAAAGAGCGTCGAAGGCAAACTCGGCGTGCGCGTCGCCATGGGACTCGATGTCGTGCAGCGCCTGCATCAGCAACTGCAGCAGGTGTTGGTCGGACTTCGCAACGCAAAGAGCGGTAAGCCATGACGATGAATCGAAGGAGAGAGGTATGAAGGGCAGAGGGCAGACATTGGCATTCGAGTCTCTTCTCCTTGTGCTCGGTCTTCTACTGACAAGCTGTGTGTCGTTTGCTGAGACGCCGGGGGAGCGGTTTCGCAAAGCGATCAAGGAGATCGAAGCAAGTTGCGCCAAGCGCAAGTTGGAACGTAACGAGGTGTGTGGGGCGATCACGAAACTGAAGCCTGCTGATCCACTGGCGACCCCCGAAGGGCGTTTGGCGCATTCGATCAAGATTCCGAATCCCGTGCCGGAAGATAGCGGTTACAAGCCTGGCATGACGCCGGAAGAGTACTTTGACCATCTCTGCCGAACAGAGGCTGGAGAATTTATCTTCAGGACCGTGGAGAACGTTGAGGGCATCTACCAAATGCGGCCGCGGGAAGAAGTAAGAGATGAGGCGCATAGACATCTTTTTGCAATGGAAGATTTGTATGGGTACAGCAGGATCGAGACATCTGATCCAGAAAATCAATACGTCGCCCCCAGAAAATATCAGTATTTCGAAACCTCAAGAACAGATCGACCGGAACCCGACTGGGCGAAGAGATACAAGCATCCGTCCTACTTTTCCAAACCTGACAGCGCAGCAAAATATGCACGCTTGTTCGGATATAACGGCCGCGATCCCAAGACCATGATAAAAGAATATGCCACGATTCGAAGGAGCCGATACGGTTACACGTGGCGAGGCATCACAAATCCGGTTGCGCGGGAATTAGGGATCGTCGGCGGTGAACTCATTATTTTGGAGTTGCAAACGAATGAAGTCTTAGCGGTACGGCGAGGATTCATGCGAGGTGACCTTGAGCCGCCTTACTCAGGGATCGTTTGGAAACGCCCCTGCCCGCTGAAGGACGAAGGTCAGTTTATTTTCAAAGTGGTGAAACCAGCAATGATTGATCCCCCTGCTAAAGGAGATCGCGATGCCACAAGGTGAGATCTCAACCTGGCTGAAATTCGCCTTACATCAGATTACTGCAGAGTCATACCTAGATGGAATCAATTTGAACGATCCGCTTGCCGTTAGAGGCCAGTTGATAGTAGGCAACAAC
>JBOHOS010000595.1:0-3092 GCA_050731295.1 Nitrospiraceae bacterium
TTGCCTTGAAGGCCGCTCCCTGTTGTCCCTATCTGACAGAATTCTTGGCCCTGCCGTGAGCGCCGCCGGTCACACTCGCCTTCCCGTTATGGACGGGAATAAGGTCGTTGGAATCTTAAACACCAAAGAGTTTATTGCGCTGCGGGCTTCAGGACAAGAGAATTGGCCTTCCCTCATTAGACCCATGGTGGAGCTACAGGCGAATACCCCGTTGTTGAACGGTCTGCGACTCCTTCAGGACCGTCGCATGCATATGGGGATCGTCTATTCTTCCGGCACTCGTTTGGGAATCGTGACACTGGAGGATATCTTAGAAGAGATCGTTGGGGAGATCTACGACGAGGATGATGATGATGATGATGATGGAACTCTAAGGCGAATTCTGAGTTCCTCTCCCAAAACACGCGGACATTGGCCTCAGTCTACTCTCGATCATTCGAGGCGCCACACATCATCATGACCGCATCGACTTGGTCGAATTCCTAAGAACGGTACCTGACCAAAATGCCCTATTTTTCGGACAAGGCCAATTCGGGTTCGGCATCTTCCTCTGGTCGCATGGCCGGTTCTCTTTCCTTCCGCCGTTCCTCGAACCACGGGAAGAGCGCCGGAAGCACCACCAAGGTCAACAGCGTGGAGGTAATCAGCCCGCCGATCACCACCACCGCCAACGGCCGCTGGACCTCCGACCCGATCCCATGGGCAAGGGCCAATGGGATCAATCCCAGCAAGGCTACGAGAGCCGTCATCAGCACCGGCCGGAGACGCAAGAGACAGCCGTTGACGATCGCCTCCTCGCCGTGCTTGCCGTCCTCGCGAAGCTTGATGATATAAGAGATGAGCACGATCCCGTTCAGCACCGCCACGCCGAACAGATTGATGAACCCCACCGACGCCGGCACGCTGAGGTATTCCCCGGTCAACCAGAGCGCCACGATGCCGCCGATCATCGCAAACGGCAGGTTGAGAATAATTAATGCGGCGTAGCGCACCGAATTAAAGGAGGAGAACAACAGCATAAAGATGAGCCCGATCGTGATCGGCACGATGATCTTGAGGCGCGCCATGGCGCGTTGCATATTCTCGAAAGAGCCGGCCCAGACGAGATGGTAGTTCGGCGGGAGTTTGATTTGCTTCTCAATCTTTCTTTGCGCTTCGGCGACGATGCTCTCGATATCGCGGCCTAAGGTGTTGAATCCGATGTAGATGCGGCGTTGCAGTCCTTCGCGACTGATGAGCGCGGGCCCCTCGCGCAATTCGACCGTGGCCAGATCCGCCATAGGAATCAGCGCGCCGGATGCCGTCGTGAGCAAGATATTACTGATGGTCTCGACACTGTTGCGGTACTTCTCTGGATACCTCAAGATCAGGTCGAAGCGCCGCTGCCCCTCGTACACACGCGTGGCGGCTTCCGCACCGATCGCCGTCGTGATGATCTCCCGGATATGCGCCACGTTAATGCCGTGCCGGGCGATCTTCCCGCGATCGATGTCGATCGTGAGATAGGCTTGGCCGAAGAGCTGCTCCACTCGAACGTCCGCCACCCCTCTGACCGAACTCATGATCCCTTGGATCTCCTCGGCGGTCCGCCTGAGGATCGACAGATCGTCGCCGATCACCTTCACCGTCGCTTCGGATCGAACCCCGGACAACAATTCATCGACGCGCTGTTGAATCGGCTGGCTCAACAGAAAATTCGCGCCGGGCACCTTCTCGATGCGTTTTCGAATCGCATTATCCAGCTCCGGCTTCGTCTCGGCCGTGGTCCATTCGTCCATCGGTTTCAACGTGACCACCGGGTCGCTGGCGTTCGGCTCCTGGGGGTCGTTCCCCAACTCGGAGCGCCCGATCTTGGAGACCACCATGCGCACTTCGGGGAATTCGAGGACCGCCCGCTGCATGTCTTTTTCGATCTCGATGGACTTCTGAAGAGACACGCTCGGCAGCCGAATCGTCTGCGGCGTAATCGCCGCTTCGTTCAAGATCGGGATAAATTCGCCGCCGAGAAACGGAAACAGCATCAGGCTGCCTAACAGAAGCGCCACCGCGATCATCAAGACGGTCTTGCGGTGGCCAAGGGCCCACCGCAGAGTCGGCAAATACATTCGTTTGGCCCAACGCAGCAGGAACGTGTCCTCTTCGCTTCCGCTCTTCAGAACCAGCGAGCACAGCACCGGTGACAGCGTCAGCGAAAGAATGAGCGACACCAGCAGTGCAATCATGATCGTATACGCCATGGGCTGGAACATCTTTCCTTCCATCCCCTCAAGCGACAGGATCGGCAGGAACACGATGACGATAATCAGGATACCGAAGATGACCGGCTGGCCGACTTCCTTGACGGCCTGCAGGACCAGTTGTTTGCGGTCCCGCTCCTCTTGGCCATGCTCGGACAGCAGGCGATAGACGTTTTCCACGACCACGACCGATGCATCCACCATCATGCCGATCGCGATGACGAGGCCGCCCAGCGACATGAGATTGGCGGTCAGGCCCACCTGGTCCATGACGATGAACGTCACCAGGGGAGTGACGATCAAGGTGGCGGTGACGATCAAGGCGCTCCGCACGTTGCCGAGGAACAGAAACAAGATCAGCACGACGAGGACGACTCCTTCCAATAGCGCCTTGTAGACCGTACCGAGCGCGGCGTTGATCAGCTCGATGCGGTCGTAAAACGGCACGATGCGCAGCCCGTCCGGCAGGATTTTCTTCTCATGGATCTCATCAACCTTGTCCTTAACGGCTTGGACGACTTCCCGGGCATTCCCGCCCCGCAACATGAGCACGATGCCGGTCACGACTTCTCGATCCCCGTTCAGGACGGCTGCGCCATGGCGGACCGCGACGCCGATCTGCACCTCGGCGACATCACGAACATAGACGGGTGTGCCTCCGAGTTCTTTGACGACGATGTTCTCGATATCCTCCAACGTCTTAATGAGGCCGACCCCTCGAACAATGTATTTTTCCGCGTGCTTCTCGAGGATATTGCCGCCGGCGTTGGCGTTGTTTTTGGCCACCGCCTCGAACACGTCATGAAGCGCCAGATCGTATTTTCGGAGCAGGCCGGGCTCCACCATCACCTGGTA
>JBOHOS010000596.1:0-8322 GCA_050731295.1 Nitrospiraceae bacterium
CTCCCACCCTCATGGGCGGGGTTTCTCCCGTCGCGCACCTCTCACGCGCGCGGGGATCACGCACGCGTGGAATGGCCAAGCCGAACGCGTCAACCGGCTGTAAGTCTACGCCGGGTGGCAGTGAACAGGGAGAGGTGTTCCTCACGGGACGCCTCTCCCGTTCTATTTTAATCACCTGCTAATTGGAGTACACTGGAGATCTTCAGCGTGCTTGATCAGCACGGGAAAGGCACGGAGAAGCGGAATCGGTCGGAAGGGCGTTCAAGAGGGACCATGGAAATCGAGGATACGGCGGTGAGTGGGCGGGTTCCGGTCGCACTCGTAAACATGCCCTTCGGCCATTCCAAGTATCCTTCCATTCAACTAGGAACCCTCTCCACGATCCTCAAGTCGCGCGGAATCGGCGTCAAAGGCCACTATCTCAATCTCAATTTCGGCCAGCAGATCGGGTTTCCTCTGTACGACGTCCTCTGTGAGAGCCAGCTCTTAATTGGGGAATGGCTTTTTTCCCACCTCCTCTATCATGATCATTCGAAACATCACCAGTACCCTCGGGCGTTCAAACCGCTCATCGAAGAGGTCTGCCGTAAAGTCGGTTGTCCCCCTTCGTATCTCGAAGAGATCGAACAACGAATCGCGCCCCAGTTCCTCACCCGGGCGTTGACGTCGATTGACTGGGGGAGCTATCGCATCATTGGTTTTACCTCCATGTTCTACCAAAATGTCGCCAGCGTCACTTTGGCCAAGATGATCAAGGACCTCTATCCGGACGTGAGAATCGTCTTCGGCGGCGCCCATTATGACGGGGACATGGGATTGGAATACTTTCGGGCGTTCCCGTGGATCGACCATGTCGTCGTGGGGGAAGGGGAAGAACCGTTTCCGGCTCTCGTTCGGCAGCTCCTCAATGGCGAGGACGGGCCGAGACCGGCAGGCGTCGCGTCTCGAAAAGACGGGACGATTGAGTTCGAACCGAACCGCCGCTTGTTCGCGGATTTTGTCCGTGTCGGCCCGCCCGATTATGACGATTACTTTGAGCAGCTCCGGGAAGTCGATCCCGCCTCCTACGAAGGGCTCAATCGCATCCTCCTGTACGAGTCGGCGCGAGGCTGCTGGTGGGGCGAGAAACATCATTGTACCTTCTGCGGTTTGAACGCCCAGAGCATGAAGTTTCGTTCAAAATCCCCGGCTCTGGTGTTTGAAGAACTCCGGTACCTCTCGGATCGTTATAACACCGCCCGTTTTCGACTGGTGGACAACATCATTGATATGAAATATATCGACGAGGTATTCGGCGCCTTGGCTGCCAACCGGTATGATTTGGAATTTTTCATTGAAACCAAGAGTAATTTGACGAAGCGCCAGATCCAGACGCTGGCTCATGGCGGGGTGACGTCGATGCAGCCCGGCTTGGAGAGTCTCAGTCATGCCCAATTGAAGGAAATGGACAAGGGCGTCAGCCCCATGCAAAACATTCAGTGCCTCAAGTGGAGCAGCTATTACGCGATTCACTTGACGTGGAATATCCTGCTGGGGTTTCCGGGCGAGACCGACGAGGATTACCGGAGACAGATCGATCTCATCCCGTCGATCATTCATTTCCAACCCCCCGACAGCGTCGGGAAATTCTGGCTCGAACGCTTCAGTCCTTTCTTCACCCGTTCGCAGGAGTTAGGCGTTCGCATTATTGGGCCCGGACTTGCGTATGAATATGTGTACGATCCTGAGAAGATCGACCTCACAAAGATCGCCTATGACTTCGAATATGAGTCCGCTTGGCGGGTAGACCCCGCTCTTTTCCAGGAACTCACCGACCTCGCGAAGGACTGGCGACGCCGGCACGCGCCGGCGGACAAACCGTTTTTATATTTTTCCAAGTCAATGGGGTATGTGACCATCTATGACGGACGAACCGAAGGGCGTCCCATACGACAGCGCTATGACGGGCTACAGGCGTTTATCATCGAATATTGCAACGAGGCCCCGAAGTCGGCCGCACAGATCCGCGAAGGCGCGAAAATGATCACGCTTCCAGCGCCGTCAGAAATGGACACACTTGAGGAAACGCTCGCATACCTCGCCTCCCAGCGAATGTTGTACGAAGAGAAGGGCAAGTTTTTCACACTGGCTCTGCCGACCAATCAACATCTCTAAATGCGGGAGGTTGCATGGCGGAGCTATCGATTTCACGGATTGACTGGAATACCCCAGCCCATCCGCTGACATGCCACAACACGCCTGAGTTGCACTGCGCTTGACGCCCGACCGCCCCTTCGATAGAGTGGGCGGACGCAACGGTGCCATGACGTGGATAACTGATGGCGACTCCGTCCAACAAACCGATTCCATTTGCAGCTCAGGCCGTCCCGTTTCAGGAGTATCTCGCGACCGGAAAATTGCCCGACGGCCTGCTTACCAGCGACTATGTCGCCGAGCAGTTCGTCGAGCGACTGGTTCATTATGTGTTAAGTGTCCCACCGGGCAGCTATACGATGGCTCAACTGGGGCATGTACTCGAAGAACTCGATCCGCGTCATCAAGTGTTCTTCTTCAAACGACTCAAGGACACCAGTCCCGACAGCCTCAAAGATTTTGCTCCTCTCTATTACGGATTCATGTCCGAGTTTCACGATCTTCTCTTTACCTAAGCTCGGCTTATTTTTACAGCAGATGCTCTGTCCGGGCGGTTCAGTTGCGCGCGAGAGGTCCCTCATTTGTTCGTCTCGCGCAACTCACCGGTGTCCGCAATCATGACGCCCGTCATTGCTCGTGTCGCAACGGTTCGGCGACACAGAATAATCCGACCATCTCAAAAAACAGCTTGTTGCGACCTCGTTCTCATGTATAATGAGAGAAACCTTTATGTGATGAGGACAACGTATGAATCCGACCCTGCAGAGAGCGGTGACGAGCTTTTACAATCTGGTCTATGAAGGCCAGACCTTCGCGACCACCATGGCCAGACTCGATTCGGCCGATCAGGAACATTATGCGGGGCGAATCGAAGGCCTCAATTGGGTCCTCGATCGGTGCCAGGAATTAGAGGATATGGATGCCAATCTGACACCGACTTCGCTTCAGCGTGTGCTGAGCGACGTGAAGTCTGATCTGGATCATGAGCTGTCGGTGCAGCGTCGAGAGAAGGGAAGGCGAGCGGACGGACGGGAAGAAGCCCTGAACTTCGTCTCAGACTACCTTTCCAGTCTCATTACCGCTACGGAAATAGAGTCCTCCAAGAGTTCCGTGTGACGGTCCCGGTCATGCCATCGGTTCGCATGCGATCCAACCGGCACTGATTGGGGTCTGGCAAAACCACGACTCGCGCGCACTTGGCGGGTATTCAATCCTGAATGCCATGGACAATTCGCAGAAGGCTATCATTGCCCGGGAATGGATCATTTTCGCGGTCTCCGTTGGTTTAGGCGGCCATGTGGCGCTCGGCCTTATGCTTCACGCCCCTGATATCTGGCCCTGGAACAAGGCCGGAGTCCACGGATTATTGATCGGTCTGTCGGTCTACGTCATGGTCCAGGTGCTGCGCTCCTTTTGGTGGGCCGTGACCGGCAATAGACGATCACAGAAGGCCGGCCTAGGGACGGACGATGACCCGTTCAGTTAATCGTCAGACCCACTCCGATCGTGCCTAGTCTGCAGTCGGAATTCTATGCGTCCTCCTCGGCCCAAAGATCCGCGTCATAGCGCGTGGCCCCCGTCGCCCCGCGCAGATCGAAGTCCATCCCCGACGGCCTCTCCGCGGGGCGGGCAAGGCGCCGCCCCGCCGGCCGATCAGTATGGATCCTTTCGGGCATCATTACTCTACTGCCCGAAGTGCCGGCAAGCCACGCCGACGCGCGAGCGGCTCCTGCTCGTCTTGCCCACCGGCAACCTGTACGAGTATCTCTGCACGCAGTGCGGTTCGTCGACGGGGTCAAAGACGGAAAAGGATCACGCGGATGTCCGGTTGGTCATTCCGTGAACACCGGCTGATGACCAGAGGGCATCCGGATTAGATGAGACCGTCGAGGGGGATGCCTTCTTCGATGAGCATAACCGGGATCTCTTCGCGGATCGGATAGAGAAATTTCTTGTCGGCTCGCAGTAGCCCTCCGTCCAACTTTTCGGTCACGACCTGACCAGCCTTGTTCTTGAGCTCTCCTTTCTCAATTCGACTGTTCAATTGGCCGATCAGCGCATCATCCGCAAGGCTGACGTCTTGCTTGGTTTCCGGGCAGCAGAGGATAGCCAGCAAATCTTTATCGATTGTGCCCTTCGACGGCGAATCGTTCGTGTTGCCCATACATTCTTCCTCCAAAACCTGCGCGCCGAATGCGCCAGCGCGCCAGTTGGCGCTTAACGTAGAACAATCCCTCGTCAAGATCAAGAGTCCTGATGGAAACGTCAAGGCGGTCGCGTGCTCGGGCAGGCGTCAAAGACGTGAAGGCCGGAGGAGAAATCTGTTAGACTGAGAGCCACTGGTCGGTTGACAAGAGGATCGGCGGATGAAACGGTACTTTCTAACGGGTCTGTTTGTGCTGTTGCCGGCGTGGGGAACGTTCCTCATTCTCCAAACCCTCTTCTTCACTGTGGACGGACTCTGGAGCGATCTCCTCGGCCCGGCCGTCAAGTCCGATGTTCCCGGCCTGGGGATCATCTCGCTCCTGGGATTGATCTTCCTGACCGGTATCATTGCGACGGACGTGGTCGGCCAGCAATTGGTTCGGGTCACCGATGATTGGGTTCAGCGTATTCCGCTGGTGCGCAGCATTTACCTGACTCTCAAGGGCATGACGGATTTGTTTCATTTCCGCTCGCGGTTCGATCGCAGCACCGTCGTCGTCTTTCCATTCCCTCGCGAAGGACTCTGGGCATTGGGATTTATCATGGGGGCCGCGCCGGCGGCGGTCCGCCCGCCTGAGTTGGGACCGTTGCTCATGGTGTTCGTCCCGACCGCGATCCATCCGTTCACGGGGTATCTGGCGTTTCTACCTCGGGAGAAGGTCACTCCCATCAATCTGGCGCCGGAAGATGCGTTGAAAATGGAATTTTCCGCCGGGCTCTTTCGTCCACAGGCGGGTTGGCTGGCTCAACTCGGCGGGCCCGAGGCCTCACGTCGATAACCCATGTCGATGGCAGATCGGTTCCTTATCCGCCCGGCCGCGAAGGAAGATCTCGACGCGCTGGTCGCGTTCAGCCGCGCGATGGCGTTCGAGACGGAGGGGAAGCGTCTGGACAGGGAGCGGCTCCGCCGCGGAACCCTCGCGGTGCTGGAATCGACTGAGAAAGGGTTCTACCTGGTGGCCGAACTTCAAGCCGACACGCCGGCGGTCGTCGGACAATTGCTCATCACCTATGAATGGAGCGACTGGCGCAACGCCACGTTCTGGTGGATACAGAGCGTCTACGTCGATCCGGCATGGCGGCGCCGTGGTGTGTACCGCCGACTCTACGAGCGCGTGTTGCGCGACGCGCAGGGGCAACCGGATGTCTGTGGGCTCCGGCTGTACGTCGAGCAGGGCAACGATATCGCGCAATCCGTGTACCACGCTCTGAACCTGCACCGAACGCACTATCAAATATGGGAGGTCGATTTTGTCTTGTGAACACGCCGTCTCTCGCACTCCTGTCCGAAAAACCGTGACCGTGCTATTGGCCGCCCTCGTGTCGCTCGCGCTATCCGGCTGCGCCTTCGTGCGGGGAAACTATGGAGATCGATTCAATCCCGACGACGTCGAGACCATTAAAGTGGGGGTGTCCACTCGGCAGGATGTCGCCGCTCATCTTGGGGCGCCCGAACGGATTATCGAGGTCAACGACCGGGAAATTTTTCATTACTACAACTATGCGCTGAAATCCGGTACGGTGTTGTTTTTCTCTCGCTCGAACCTGAAAGGCAATGACTTGTACGTTTTCCTGACCCGCGAGGGAATCGTTCAAGAAATCGTATTCGGTCGCCAGAAGGCGCCGCCGAAGTTGCAATTTTGGCCTTTCGGAGACTGAGAGGACACGGTGGTTTTCCGCCAGACCTGCGCCATTCTGCTTTGTCTCGCCGGACTGCTGCTTCAGGGATGTCCCTTCACGTGGCAGCGGGTGACACTCAATGAAATTATTACCCCGGACGATGTGTCGTTCATCATGCCCGGGACGACGACCTTAGACGACATCATCAAGCAACTTGGGGTTCCCGACGGCATTCAAGCGACCGAAACAGGCTCTTTGATTCGCTATCAATTTCTCGACGTCAAATACTTTCGGGTCAACTTGACTCGACCCCTGCCATTTATTTTTCCCGTATTATCTGCGGTGCCGGGGGATCTTTATGAATTGACCGTTTCTGGAGTCGGCATCGGAACCGACGAGCTTCAGATCGGTTTCAACAAGAACTGGACGGTCGTCCACTACGCGTTTGCGCACCATGCGAAGGCCAGTCGTTACATCCCATGAATCCTCTTAAAGGAAGAAGGGTTGTCCTCATCGCAATGTCTGTGGCGCTCGGCCTTCTCCTCCCGCGTCCGGATGCAGACGTGTTCGGGCTGGATGAACCAGGCGGCCTCCCCCATTCGCCGAGGGCCGCCCATGAATCACGATCCCGTGCGAGGCAACTCGGTATCGCCATCGGCCGCTACGACCCGGGGCCGCTGAACGCCATCACCGACGTGGCGGGCGTGAAAGTCGGGCATACGACGAAGATCGAGGGCGAGGGGACACTGGTTCCCGGCAAAGGCCCGGTGCGAACCGGCGTCACCGTCATCATCCCCAGAAACGATGTCTGGCGCCAAAAAGTCCCGGCCGGCGCATTCGTCTTGAACGGGACCGGCGAAATGACGGGTCTGGCCTGGGTGGCTGAATCCGGTTTTTTAGAATACCCGATCGCGCTGACCAACACGCTGAATCTTCCGCGGGTCGCCAACGGCGTCATGGGTTGGATGATCCGGCAGTATCCCGGGATTGGCATCACCGATGACACGTTGACGCCCGTGGTGGCCGAGTGCGACGACAGCCGTCTCAACGACAGTCAGGGCCGCCACATCTCAGAAGAGGACGTGGTCAGGGCGCTGGACGGCGCCACCGGAGGAGCGGTGGCCGAAGGAAGCGTCGGCGCGGGCACCGGCATGATTTCCTATGGCTTCAAAGGCGGCATCGGGACGGCGTCACGCCGCCTGCCCGATCAGGACGGCGGGTACACGCTGGGAGTGCTCGTCAATGCGAACCACGGACGCCGGGAGGAGCTGATCATCGCCGGAGTGCCGGTCGGGGCATTATACGGCCAGGAGACCCGGGCCCTCTCAGGAGGGGAAGGATCAATCATTGTCATTATCGCCACCGATGCGCCACTCGACAGCCGGCAGCTCGGTCGCATGGCCAAGCGCGCCGCCTTGGGCTTGGCGAGAACCGGCTCCACGGCCCGCCATGGGAGCGGAGATTTTATGCTGGCGTTCTCGACGGGCAATACGGTTCCACATTATCCGGCCGAGCGCACCTTCACGATGACGCATCTGGCCGACACGCACTTGAACGCGCTGTTGAGCGCCGTCGTCGAAGCGACCGAGGAAGCGATTCTGAATGCGCTGACGATGGCCAACACGGTCGTCGGGAGAGATAATCATCGCGCGGAAGCCATTTCATTGCCCAAACTGCGTGCGTTACTCGGCGGCAATCGGCAATGAGAGTGAGGAGAGGCCACGGTCCTGTCCAACCTTGCATTTGCGCCGATGAGCTTCTATTCTTGGCGATTGGCGGGCGGGCGGCGGTGTCATATGAACAAAAGAGGAAGCATGGCGGAGTATCAACTCGGCGGGGGCCTCAAGTTATTGACGGCGGTCGAAAAGACGCAAGCCTTTTCTCAATTTCTTCAGACGCGTATGGTTCGCGCGCTCGAGGCGGAAGATCCGGCGGAATTACATTATCTCCTCGCCCAGCTCGACGACTATCATTCATTCATCTGGCGTTATTACAATAAACTCCACAAGGAACGGGGCGACCGTTTGCGCCTCGACGAATAACCCTCCCGTCACCGGCACGGCAAGAGTAGGATGCCGTGAAGAAGGAATTCCGTGCGATTCGCTTCGGCGCTTTCTCGAGATCTCGATGCGGCTGAAGCGGGCCAAGCGTTGGCCGACGCGGTGCGAGTCCATCTCGATGGGGGACCGGCGGATCTGGCGTGCCTGTTTTTGTCCTCTCATTATGCCGGGCGCGCCGACGAATTGGGGCAGGCGGTCCGGCGTGTGCTGGCACCCCGCGTGCTGCTCGGCTGCACAGGCGAAGGCATCATTGCCGGATCAGAGGAAATTGAACAAACGGCCGCCGTCACGCTGTGGGCGGCTC
>JBOHOS010000597.1:0-1314 GCA_050731295.1 Nitrospiraceae bacterium
ACCCTCACAGTTAGGGACAGCGACATGGTTGTCTTTGGGGATTCAAATGCATTCAGCTATGGCGTCGATCATAAGCACTCGTTTCCGCAACTGATTCCTGATCTAAAAGTGAAGGCGATTGGAGTTCCCGGTTACAACATGGTCCAAGAACTGCTTCTCATGGAGCGGCTCGCTCCACAGCTCAAAGGAAAACTTGTCGTATGGTTCTGCTATATCGGCAATGATCTGTATGACAATCTTTCTCCCGAGATGCTTCGATACCGGTGTCCCTTCGTCCGGTTATCTCCGGATCGCGCCACCTGGGAAATTGTGACCTCTCATCTTTCGGCGGAGTCATGGAGATGTAGCACAGGGTACAAGACTCTCCGCAGAAGGGGATATCCAGTGATCCCCTCCTTGCATAGCGACAACCTACTCTCAAAACGGGCTTATTCGGCCTGCGAGGCATTAATTGAAAGGGGGCACAAGCTGTGTACCGAATACAAGTGCCATCTGGTCATTATGTCGCTTCCCGATCCGTTCGCCTTAAAAGAGGATCGTATCGAGCGTGCGCGGGAAACGTATCAGTTCCTCAAGGAGCTTGATGCCGGCTACCCAGACCACAAGTTAAGGGCCATCTGCGCGAAAAGCGGTATTTCGTTTGTGGCGCTCAGGCAACACCTTGATCAAGCTGACTACAAGACCTCGCATGACCACTGGACTGAACGAGGTCATCGCCGGGTGGCCGAAGTTCTTCAGGGCCTCTATCGCGAGCACAGCGGGAGCCGGATTGATCCAAACGGACTGATGGACCTTGTGTGTTCCGAGCCAGGCTGTGCTCTGTGAAAAGTATTGTATGAAAACAGTTCTGTGCCTGACGAGACATCACTACGTATAGTGGTTACTGTCCATGAATGCCGCTGAGCAACCCCTGGTCTATGTTCTCACCCCGGTCTATAACGGTGAGAAATACCTCGCCGAATGCATAGAAAGCGTTCTGGCACAAACGTATCAGAATTGGGAATACTGCATCCTCAATAACCGCAGTACCGATAGCAGTCGAGAGATAGCCGAGGCCTACGCCAAGAAAGACCAACGGATCTCTGTGCGCGACACATCGGAATTGTTGAATCATCTCGCCAATCACAACCTTGGATTATGCCAAATACCCGCTGGAAGCCGATACTGCAAAGTCGTCCATGCCGATGATTGGTTGTTCCCGGAATGTCTCACGAAGATGGTCGAGATAGCTGAGTCAAACCCGAAAATATCTCTCGTGGGTGCCTATGGCCTCCGTAACGTTGGCGTCTCCTGGGGCGGAGTAGCCTACAACAC
>JBOHOS010000598.1:0-5523 GCA_050731295.1 Nitrospiraceae bacterium
CACCTCGTTGTCAATCGGTGGATCCATGCCGGCGACGCTGGAGACGATTATCATCCAGCATGTCGCGCCCGAGATCGACGGAGGATGGTATCCGGTCAAACGGGAAGTCGGGGACCGATTAGAGGTCTCCGCCGATATCTTCAAGGAAGGACACGACGTCCTGGCGGCGATCCTGAAATACCGGACGGTGAACGAATCGACCTGGCATGAAACACCGATGACGCCGACCGGGAACGATCGCTGGCTGGGGTGGATCGATCTGAGCGAGAATACCCGCTACCTGTACACCATTGCGGCATTTGTCGAGACGTTTGAAACCTGGCGACAGGAGATCATCAAAAAGAAGGGCGCTCAGCCGGATCTCCGAAGCGAACTGCTGGAGGGACGGGCGCTGGTTGAAGCTGCCGCCTCGCGCGCTCACGGTCAAGCCGCATCTCGATTGGGTGAATGCCTGGCAGCCTGGCAGAAGGCGGAATCTCAGGAGGAGCGTCTCCGGATCGCCTTGGAGGAGGACTTCGCCGAGCTCGTCCGCCGGCATGACGAGCGGGCAGGCCTCACGCTCTATCCCCGTGAATTGGAAGTGGTCGTCGATCGGGTTCGAGCCCGCTATGGGGCTTGGTATGAGATGTTTCCGCGATCTCAAGGCGCTGTCAAAGGAAAAAGCGCCACCTTCAAAGATTGTGAAGCCCGATTGCCCGCCATCCAATCGATGGGATTCGACGTGCTGTACCTGCCGCCAATCCATCCCATCGGGCGGACGAACCGCAAAGGCTCCAACAACACGTTGCACGCAGGCCCCGATGATCCGGGCAGCCCGTACGCTATCGGGAACGAGTCAGGCGGCCATGACGCGGTCGAGCCCTCGCTTGGCACCCTCGCGGACTTCGACCGGTTTGTGAAAGCCGCGCATCGACACGGCCTGGAGATCGCGATGGACTTTGCGATCAATTGCTCGCCGGATCATCCCTACGTGACCCAGCACCCCGAGTGGTTCTACCACCGTCCCGACGGCACCATCAAATACGCCGAGAACCCGCCGAAGAAGTACGAGGACATTTACCCGCTCAACTTCTACTGCGACAACTGGCGCAGCCTGTGGGAGGAAATGCGGCGGGTCATACGGTTTTGGATCGGCCACGGTGTCAAGATTTTTCGGGTGGATAACCCGCACACCAAACCGGTGGCCTTCTGGGGATGGCTGATTCGGGAGATTCAGATCGAGCATCCCGACGCCATCTTTCTTTCCGAAGCGTTTACCCGCCCGAAAATGATGCAAGCGCTCGCAAAGGCGGGGTTTAGCCAGTCCTATACCTATTTCACCTGGCGCAATTTCAAACACGAATTGACCGACTACTTGACCGAGCTGACGCGCGGTGAGATGAAGGAGTATTTCCGGGCGAACTTCTTCACCAACACACCGGATATCCTGCCCGAAATACTCCAGCACGGGGGCCGGCCGGCGGTTAAGTTCCGCCTGGTCCTCGCCGCCACATTGTCGCCCTCGTACGGCATCTATAGCGGATATGAGTTGTGCGAGAACCGCGCCGTGCCCGGAACCGAGGAGTATGTGAACTCGGAAAAATACGAGTACAAGGTCTGGGACTGGGACCGGCTGGGATCGATCGATGCGTACATCGCGCAGATTAATCGCATTCGCCGCGAGCATCCGGCGCTGCATGAGTATGAAAACCTGTCCTTTTACGAATCCGGCAACGATCAGGTCATCTTTTACGGCAAAACGACACTGGACCGGCGCAATACGATTCTCGTCGCGGTCAACCTCAATCCATTTCAGCCGCAGACCGCCACCCTCCGTATCCCTCTCGCCGATGTGGGGATCGCGCCGGAGGATACGTATCAGCTTCATGAGCTGATCACCGATCATCGAGATCTCGCCAAGGGACCGGCGTACTCTATTCGCCTGGACCCACAACGGGAACCGGCCGCGATTTTCGCCGTCCGCCGTTGGATGCATCGCGAGCAGGAATTTGATTATTTCATGTAGATCGCACCAGCGGGCTCTACAGGCTGCTCAAAATGGCCGCCAACGCGGCGGCAGGGGAAGTCAACACCGCAGGCGTACCACCTTCTCACTCACCCATCCCTGAGCCGGCCACGACCGGCTCTTTCCCATGGGTACGTTGAGGATGTTGACGAGCGGAGAACAAAGTTGGAGACCATTTTCAGCAGCCTGCCCATGACTGATCCGCTCTGGTACAAAGACGCCATCATCTACGAACTCCACGTCAAGGCGTTTCATGACTCCAACGCCGACGGCATCGGCGACTTCCGCGGCCTGACGGAGAAACTCGATTATCTGCAGGACCTGGGCGTCACCGCCTTGTGGCTGCTTCCCATGTATCCCTCTCCGCTCAAAGATGACGGATACGACATCGCCGATTACTTGGACATCCATAAGGATTACGGCACGCTGAAGGATTTCCAAACTTTCCTCAACGAAGCGCGCCAGCGCGGACTTCGGGTCATCACCGAGCTGGTCATCAACCATACTTCCGATCAGCACCCCTGGTTTCAAGAGGCGCGCCGCAACCCCGACTCACCGTATCGCGACTATTATGTCTGGAGCGACACCGATAAAACCTACGACAAGACGCGGATTATCTTCACCGACACGGAGCGCTCCAACTGGTCGTGGGACCCGGATGCCAAGCGCTACTACTGGCATCGCTTTTTTTCTCATCAACCGGACCTCAATTTTGACAATCCCCGGGTCAAGGAAGAAGTCCTCACGATTCTGAAGTTTTGGCTCGACAAGGGAGTGGACGGCTTGCGAGTGGACGCGGTCCCCTATCTCATCGAGCGCGAAGGCACGACCTGTGAAAATCTGCCGGAGACGCATGCCGTCTTAAAAGAGATCCGCCGGGCGGTGGACGCCGCGTATCAAGATCGCATGCTGCTGGCAGAAGCCAACCAATGGCCGGTGGATGTGCGCCCGTACTTCGGCAACGGGGACGAGTTCCACATGGCGTTTCATTTTCCCCTCATGCCGCGGATTTTCATGGCGATCAAGAAGGCCGATCGCCATCCGATCGTGGACATTCTGTCTCAAACGCCTCCGATTCCTCCGATCTGCCAATGGGCGCTGTTTTTGCGGAACCACGACGAGCTGACCTTAGAGATGGTCACCGATGACGAGCGCGACTACCTGTACCGCGAGTATGCGACCGATCCGCGCATGAAGATCAATATCGGAATTCGGCGCCGCTTGGCCCCGCTCATGGATAACGACCGGCGCAAGATCGAACTGCTGACCAGCATCCTGTTGACGATGCCCGGCACGCCGGTTCTCTATTACGGAGACGAGCTCGGCATGGGCGACAACATCTACCTCGGCGATCGAAACGGGGTGCGGACACCCATGCAATGGACGGGGGATCGAAACGCGGGATTCTCGAAAGCCGAGGCCGCGCAGCTCTATTCGCCGCTGAACGTCGACCCGGTCTATGGCTACCAGGCCCTGAACGTCGAGGCGCAGCAACGCGTGCCGAATTCCCTGCTCAAATGGACCAAACGCGTGATTGCCGCGCGCAAGCAGCATCAAACGTTCGGCCGCGGCACGCTGGAATTCCTCAAGCCTGCCAACCGATCGATCCTCGCCTATGTTCGGAAATACGAAGGAGAAATCCTGTTGGTCGTCCACAATCTGGCGGGAACGGCGCAGCCGGTGGAATTGGATCTTCGACGTTTCATCGGCGCGGACGTGATCGAGCTGCTGGGCGAGACCCGCTTTCCGCCCATTGCCGAGCATCCGTACCAGCTCAGCCTCACCCCTTACGGCTTCTTCTGGTTTCGACTCGAATCCTCCCGGTCGCGGAGAGGCTGAGTCGACGTGTCCACGCTGATCGATCAGGTCGCCGAGGCGGTTGAGCATGGCGGCCGCAATCAGGTCATTCAGTTTCTGACCGCGCAACGGTGGTTCGGCGCCAAGGGCCGGCGTCTCACCGGCCTCCGCCTGCTGGATTATGCCGTGCTGGCTGATATACCCTGCCCAGCCGTTCTCGCGATCGTACACGTGGAGTTCGCGGACGGTCCAGGCGAACGGTATTTCCTGCCACTCATCGTCCGGTCCGACCAAGAGCTAACGGCTTGCGTCGAGGCAAAGCCCGTCCTCACTATAGAGCAAGCAAGCCAGTCTACAGCCGCATGGGAACTCATCACGGATGCCTCCGCCTGCTTTGCCCTGCTTGACGGTATCCGGCAAGGACATCAATGGCAAGGAAGAGCCGGCAGCTTCACCTGCCTCCGTACGCCCGCTATCGAATCGCTTCGATCTCTTCCCCATATCAACGTCAAAGTCATCGGTGCGGAGCAAAGCAACACCTCGCTGGTCTACGATTCACGCGCCATCCTGAAGCTCGTGAGAAAACTTGAGGCCGGCGTCAACCCGGATGGTGAGATTTTAGAGTTCCTCACAACCAAGACATCGTATCGTCACGTTCCCGCGCTGCTCGGGCACATTCGATACGACGGTGGAGGCCGATTGCTTGGCGAACCGGCGTATTCAGCAACCGTCGCTATGGCACAGATCTTCATACCGAATGAAGGGGACGGCTGGGCCATGGCACTTCGGCATCTCGCAGATCTGCTTGCTGCTAGTCGAACGCATCCTGACTCAATGACACGGCCCGACCGCTTGGCGCATGTCACCACCTTCTCCCGCGATTTTCTCTCCCGAATGCGCCGGCTAGGGGAGATTACGGCCGACCTGCATGTGGCGTTGGCATCCGATTCCTACAACCCATCCTTCCGCCCCGAACCGGCGACGGAACCCGACATCTCGAGATGGCAGAATGCGATGCGCAGCGAAATCCGCTCGGTCATGGCGCAACTTCAGACCATGCCGCCGCGCATGCTGGAACCGCTGTCGTTGAATCCTGAGACGATGAGTCAGCTCGAAGCGAGATGCCTGGACAAGACGAAGGATGCCTCACTCCTGGTCGAGCAACGGGTGATGAAGATCCGGATTCACGGCGACTACCACCTGGGACAGGTTCTCAGCACGAGCACGGATTTCGTCATTTTGGATTTTGAAGGAGAGCCGGCGCGGACGCTGGAAGAACGGCGCGCGAAAGCGTGCCCGCTGAAAGATGTGGCGGGGATGTTGCGGTCATTCAACTATGCGAGGCATGTGGCACGGCGACAGTCCAGTTCCACCTCAGACGCCGATGGAATGATTCTTGAGACCTGGGAAGAGGAAACCGTTAAGGCGTTTTTGGCGGGCTACCAGGCAATCGCGAAGCCGGGCGAGGTTGTATTCCTTCCCAATTCGCTTGCCTCGGTCGAACGGCTGCTCACCCTCTTTCAAGTGGAGAAAGCCATCTACGAACTGCGATACGAGATCAACAACCGTCCCGACTGGGTCGAGATCCCGATCCAAGGTTTGCAAAAGCTGCTTGAGTCTCGATGAACCTTGCCGACGCCGTGATCAATACAGCATGATTAGGGCAGGCAATGTGATAATTCAAGATCTGACCCCAATCAGTGACCCCCCATAAGCATAGG
>JBOHOS010000599.1:0-4262 GCA_050731295.1 Nitrospiraceae bacterium
GCCTTAACCATTCGGGAAAAAGCATTGGAAGCAGGAGATCCGGAGCTCGCGGTCAGCCTCAACAACCTGGCGGCGCTGTATGACAGCCAAGGGAAGTACGCCGAGGCCGAGCCCCTCTATCAGCGCGCTTATACGATCATGAAAGCCAGGTTGGGCCTTAACCACCCCAATACCAAGACCGTCTTGTCCAATTATGCGGAATTTCTGGTTGCCCACGACCAAGAGAAACTCCCCCCGCTAGTATCCGATCTTCAGACAGCCTTTCCCGAACTTTTTGCCGGCGATAAGGCAAAGCAAGAAGGGACGACGCCATGAGGCATGGGAGGCATCGTTGGGTTGCGGTCAGCCCCTGCCCTTCCGCGTTAGCGTTCTCTTTCGCAGTTCGTGGAGCCCTTCTTCTGGTTCTAATCACATCCTGCAATCCCGAAGAAGAGATTCACCGATACTTTGCAGAGCTGGGCTTGAACCGGCTGGCCATCGCGCGCACGGACATTCAGCCAGGATCATTAATTCTCGTGGGGAGGCAAGGTCCTATCTACACCGGCCATTTGCGCTCGTACATTTCCTCGCCGGAGCTTCTCTTAGGCGATTCCTTCAGCGAATATGCAGCGGTGATCGGCCGGTACCAGGGCGACCGGGCGCTCTCCGCAGAGGTGGCAGTATCGTTCATCCAGGGCTTGTTTCAATTTTCACCGACCGCGAAGTTCGCTGTGTCCGGGACCGTTCGGATCGACATGGTGGAGTCGCACGCACAGCGCATGGAAGTGGATCAAATCAAGAAATTCATTGGCCGACAGGAGGCACAACCGTTTGTGCAAACGGTCCTGGAGGCGTTGGCGAACGGAGAGCACGCCTACCTCGCGTACGAGGTCCATCGGGCCAAGCGGCTGAAGATCTCCTCGGCAAGCGGCCGCGACCTTGCTCCGAGCATCGAGGTGGGAGCGATCGGCAATATTCCCATTAAGGGCGAGGGCAAGCTTTCTTATAAGAAGCTATCGGAACGGGAAATGCTGCTGGAAGGAGAGCAGGAATACGCGTTCGCGGTCAGGACCGGTGAACTCCTGCGCGGCGAAGCGGCCAATAGCATAAAATTCAAAGTGACGAATTTTCTGAAACCCGGCTACGTGAAATCCGCCGGCACCGACGATCAATATTCCTCGCCCGTTCTGGAAGGCTTTGCCCCTCTCACCCTCGCTTCCAAGACAGGCCCCTGACCATTGGCCGGCTCCGTGCGTTCATCGCCCCAGGGCTATCCGCCGAACGCTTTTTGAGCGGCAGCTCGATCTCGCGTTAGGTTTGGAATCCGGACGAGGGCTGGCTTACATTTCTTTATTGAGCGCGTCGCGGAATGTTCGAAGGAATTCACCGGGAGTCAGCACCGGGAACGAGGCCCAACCTCGCACCAGGTCCGTCAGGAAGTCGCGCGTGTTCCACGTGACGAGGTAATCCACCGCCGCAATCCTGGCGGCTGCGAGTATCGGCGCATCGTTCCGATGAATGACACGGGCAGCGTCTTGAACGGCCGCGCGGGACGGATCGTCGACGACCACCGGAGCCAGGTGGCGAAGCAGCAGGTGATAGTCATCCAGTAACGTCGGGAGCTTCGCCGCCAGGTTCCGATCTGCCTCAGTCAGAACCTGCCTGGATACGACCAGCTCTATGACCCGCGCTTCGGCCAACCGGAGAACCTCGCGGGCCGCGCCGGTCGGAGACACGACCCCCGCAATCAGCGCGCTGGTGTCGAGGAAGACCCGCCATCGCTTACGCTCCATTCCGTTCCCGGCTGTAGCGTTCCCGCTGTTTTTTGAGGTCCGCCAACAGGTCGTCCAGTTTCAGTCCGACTTGCTTCATGGCCCGCGCGGCCTTCTTCGCGATGGTATCCCCGATGAGCTTGCGCGGCGTAAGGAGCAGCACATCTCCGACCTTGACGACGGTCAGCGAGGCATCTTCCTCAAGGTGAAGCTCTTTTCTAATGGAGGCAGGAATCGTCAGTTGTCCCCTTCCCCACACTTTAACGGTTGGCACAAGCCCTCCTCCGGTGGACAGTCTTTTCCGATATTTTCAGATTCTCAGCATAGCGCAGATCTAATCGGCTATCAAGCGGTGTGCCGGCACGAGACCATCTCGGTTCTCATGTAAGTACGTGACGCCAACATAAGCAGGGGCGGACTCGTCCTCTCATGTCCCTCTTGCATTAAGCGACAGTGCGAGTGAATCGTGCCGTTCTGAAAGAACCTTATCAGGCTAAGACTCGGATGTAACGGGATGCGCGGCGAGGGTGCGCCATAGCGTGAAAGCATGCGAGGCGATTTAAAACCGGGGCACGTCCGAGCCTATCAGGTTCTGAGTATCTGGGAAAAGATGGGTTCTCGCAGCACAGGTAGGGCACGATATATTGCAGGATGCTCAAACAGGTCAGCTATTACACCCTCCCGTCCCAGGCGCGATACGCGCCCCTTCCCCAACGCGGCCGCAGGCGAAGAAAACACCGCAGCTGTAGCATTCTTCGCCCGCCCTCCCCGAGCCGACCGAGACCGTCTCATTTCCCGAGTTGGGGTACATTGAGGATGTTGACGACCCGAGAACAAAGCTTGGGAAGGGACGCGTCTCGGCGCGTCTGGGGAGGGGACGGGTGTAAGTGCCCGCCCGTTTCAGCATCCTGATTATTTGCCGAAGGCTTTCTTCAGCAAGGGCTCGATCTCGCCCTTCTTCTCCATGGGATCGAGAATATCGGTGTCGCCGTAGAATTGGCCGTCGATAAAGACCTTGGGCAGGGTCGGCCAGTTGGTCATTTTGTTAAGCACCTCGCGCTTGGCCGGATTCTGCAGAACATCGACCAATTCATAGGCATAGCCGTACTTGTCGAAAAACTGCATCGTCTCCTTGGTGAACCCACACATGGGCATCGTCTTAGTGCCCTTGCCATAAATAAGAATTTTGTTCGTTTTGATTTCCTGCTGGATTTCATCTTCGATCGGATTCGCCATATTATCCCTCCTATCACGACTTAAATAAGAATCGGATCAAGAACCGTCCACGGTTTCGGCCTGCAATTCCAGCGCATGAATGCGTCCATCTTTCATCGGCTCATCCAAGGCTTGGTAGATCATCCGATGCCGGTCCAGAAGATTTTTGCCTCTAAACGATTCGGAAACGACCCGTACCATAAGATGGTCCATGGTCCCCGTTCGATCGGTCACCGTGACGGTCGCCTCGGGCATGGCCTTTTGGATATAGGCTGTGACGGCTTCTGTGCGAATCATGGGACGGCCCTCTTCCTGAGTCAGAATACCGCAGTCCCGGCGAGAAACGCAATTCATCTGCGGTAAGATGGAAAGAATACCGAAACCGGAGAGAAGGATGGCCACCTACGCAATTGGCGATGTGCAGGGATGTTTCTCGGCGTTGCAGCGGCTGATTGATCTGATTCGCTTCGATCCGGCTCACGACCGGCTGTGGTTCGTCGGCGATCTAGTCAACCGAGGGCCTGAATCGCTGGCGGTCTTGCGTTGGGTCAAGAACCTGGGTGAGTCCGCGATCACGGTGTTGGGAAACCACGACCTCTACCTGCTCGCCGTGGCGGAAGGCATTACAAATCCGCGCAAGGAAGATACGCTGCAGGAAATCCTCGCCGCCCCGGATCGATCTGAAATCCTGACATGGCTAAGACACCGGCCATTCCTTCATGTCAGTGAGGATTTCGCCATGGTCCATGCGGGCCTGCTGCCGGAGTGGAGCGTCGCGAAGGCCGTGGCGCTGGCTGCGGAAGCCGAAGCGTCGTTGCGCTCGAACCAGCACGCAGCCTTTCTCCGCCATCTGTATGATCGCAGCCTGAAGACGAGCCTTTGGAGGGACGACTTGGCCGGGCCGGCCAGGCTGAGGATCATTACCAATGTGCTAACCGGTATTCGCGTGTGCACGGAAACCGGCGCGCTGGACTTGTCATACAAGGGGCCTCTCGCCACCTTGCCGCCGGGCCTCATTCCCTGGTTTCGGGCTCCCCATCGCCGGAGCACTGGCACCACGCTTGTCTGCGGGCATTGGGCGTCATTGGGACTTCACGTTCAAGACGATCTCCTCGCCATCGACACCGGATGCATTTGGGGCGGCAAGCTGACGGCGATGCGCCTTGAAGATCGACAGGTCTTTCAGGTTTCTTGCGCGGAGTGACGGGATCGCGGTTTCAAGACATGCGCCGAGAGTACAGCCGACAATCGATTCATGAACGTCTTGAGCCTCTTGAGCCTCTTGAGCCTCTTGAG
>JBOHOS010000600.1:0-4542 GCA_050731295.1 Nitrospiraceae bacterium
ATCCTGGACCTGCAAGGTCCAGTCGCCTTGGATGGATTGGCCTGCCAGCGCACTCAGCCCGGGTGCCCCTGAGATATCGAAGACGCGTTTGAGATCGTGCGCATTGCCTCCGTTCCGATCATGTAGCATGACGGAGGCTCCTGCGGGCGCTATGAGCGTGACTCGAAGATCGCCAATGAAGGTATGGGTGATATCCACGTGCACCTTTATGGTTGCAATCCCCGCTGCTTCGGTGAAGGTAAGCTTGTCGCGCACCCCTGCCGGTGTGTTATCCGGAATCGCGAGCGCCGGAGTCGAAGCCTTGCGAATGACTTGCCCCGGCGACGGCGCCTTCCGCCGAATCGCCTCGTCCACAGCTCGCGGCGCATCGACTCGTCCGTGTCCGAACCAGGGGCTCCACGTTCCGGCAGGATCATTGATAGTGATGAACTCACCTTTATCGAACGGAGCGACGGGCGAGACATCCCAGATCGGACTGGGATCGAAATTCGCCGGCGGCGTGCGCGGATAGATTTCAAGGTTGAGATCCTTCGAGGCCGTTTGCTTGAGAATCGAGATGACATCCGAGGCCGGCAGATCCGGATTCGCGGAAATCGTCAGCGCCGCGATGCCGGCCACAAGCGGAGTGGCGCTTGAGGTGCCGCCGAAGCCGGCTGTGACACCGCCGGGATCCCCCGTCGTCGTCGTGATGCCGAGCCCCTGGACGGTGAGCCGCCGATAAACGTGGAGATTGCTGGTTGGAGCGCAGAGCGAGATGCCGGGACCGTAATTGGAATAATGGCTGCGCTGGGCAATGCTCGCTAAGGCCGCTACATGCATCACCCCTTCGAGACCGACCAGATTATTTTCGAAGACCCGAGCGGTTCGAACGCCGATCCAGGTCCGTGACCCATCGGGATTGAACCGCCAGCCGTTGGTATAGGGCACATCGCCTGACGCGGTGTGGTTGATGGGACAGTTCTCGTTGCCGGCCGCCCACAGGAACACGATCCCGCGGCCTCGACGGCCGCCCGTACGGGCTAATTCAGCAATCCGGTTCGTGACGAGCGGAGGCCAAGTGCTCTCGGGCACGCTTCCCCAGGAATTGGACAGGACATCGATCTTGTCTGCGACGTAATCCAGCGCCGCCCGCAGCTTCGAATCGTTGATGAACAGACTCGGCCCCGTGGATTCCCATTGGATCGGCAGCAATCGGCATCCCGGGGCGGAGCCGGCGGTCAGCACGGCATCCACTTCGCCCGCGATCACGCCCGCGCACGCTGTCCCGTGGTTGGCGCCGGGTTTGTACATTTCGTGGGGATTGGCATCGATATCGGTATTTGTGATGAGGCGCTCCCCTCGAAAATATCCCCAACCGGCAAACTTGCCGGGCGCGTCGAAGTCCGGATGATCAAGCTTGCATCCGTCGTCCGTGACACCGACCACCACGTCGGCGCTTCCGAAGTGATCGAGGATCTGCCAGGCTTCTTCACACCGCGAACACGCGCGCGCGTCGAAGGCGGGATCACTGAGCCTTGTGTTCAGGTGCCACTGTTGGGCATAGAAGGGGTCCGTCGGGAGAGCCAATTGATATGTGCTCACGCGGTGATTCAGATCATGATCGACTCTCTCGACCAGCGGCTCCTCCTCCATCAACTTCACCACCAGTTTCACGGGATTCTCTCCCGTATGCTCGGTGAGTTGAAAAAGGAAGTCACGATCGCTGTACGCCTTCTGCATGACCAATCCGTATCGTCCCGCAAAGGCGTCGACCTGGTCCGTGGGCAAGGCTTGGCGGAAGGTGACGAAGACGCGATCGGTGATGAGAAATTCCGCGCCGGTCTCCGCGAGGTAATAGGCATGGTGCGTCGGCGCGACATGCCGTGCCCGGCTCATCGCAGGTTCCAAATCTGTCGAGCGGGTGGTCACCCGCGAGGAGGCCGGAGAGACCTGTTCTGCATCTTCGATCCCCATACTCTGAAGCTCTTCGGGAAGCGCCCGCACCACGAATTGGTCAGGCCGCTTTTCAAGCATTACTTTCTTACCGGCTCGATAGGTGTATGTGTGTTGACCGCTCGGCATGGTGCACCTCGGGTTGAACTCTATTCAGCGAAGGCTTGTACAATGGAATTTAGATTGCCTCACGTGGTGATGATCCAGAGACTGCTTGGTGTGACAGCTCAGAGTTACGCAGAAGCAAGGAGCGTGCTCACCGGTTCCGACAGAAATGTGTCTAATTTAAGGTGACATACGGTCGCGCGACTGGGATGGAGATCCGAGCTACGTATCCGACGCGATACCAAACGTTATCTGAACGGATACAGGATCTTCGTAGTCGTCGTGAGCTTCCGTCCGGCAACGTGAGAGTTTGGGTGAGTGCGGGAAGGCATTGACCGAGATGTTGCGCAACCAGTTCGCTGACCACTACATGATCCGGTCGCTCCATGTGCATCGGCACGGAAGTAGAGAAACTCACGCATAATATACAGTTGCAATTACCTCATTGCTTATTTCAGAGTACCCATAGTGCGACATAATCATTCATCGCCACAGGGTTTCTTTTCCCCTGATTCGCTGTCCTGAGTGGCTGTACTTCTTTGAGATTGCCATAGAGGCGAAGGAGGAGACGAAGAAAAAGATGAATCGCCAACCGGATGGTTAACGGCGCTGGAGCGACGAGGTGCAGCGATAAGAGAACTATGTCACAACAATAGTGACAGTTTACTGAAGACCTGGCTGAGAGCGAGGCATGTGTGGGACACCTTCATAAACCTTAATGCTCGTTCTTTCTCACCTAACAGGTGAACCTTCCGGCTATTCCACGGTGACACTCTTCGCCAAATTCCTCGGTTGATCGACATCAGTCCCCCGAAGCACAGCCACGTGGTAGGCCAACAATTGCAGCGCGACGGCAAACAGGATCGGCGTGAGCAGCGCCGGGACATCCGGGATTGTGAAGACCGCATCGGCCGCTTTGCCAAGATCCCGTTCGCCTTCGCTCACAAAAGCAATCACCGGCGCATTGCGGGCTTTGACTTCCATGAGATTGCTCACGGTCTTTTCATACAGCCGATCGCGAGGAGCCAACACGACCACCGGCATATCCTTGTCGATCAACGCGATCGGCCCATGCTTCATTTCCCCCGCCGCGTAGCCTTCCGCGTGAATGTACGAGATTTCCTTGAGCTTCAGGGCGCCCTCCAAGGCGATGGGATAGTTGATGCCGCGTCCCAGGTATAGAAAGTTCCGCTTGGTGTGGTAGCGTTTGGCGATCGCCACGAGCTCCGCCTCACGCTTGAGAATGTGCTCGACCCGGGCCGGGAGCGACACGAATCGCTCAAGCCACATTCGCCCATCGTTGGCAGTCAGCGTGCCCCGCACGCGTCCCAAATGCAGAGCCAGCAGGTAGAGCGCCGTGAGTTGAGCCGTAAAGGCCTTCGTCGAGGCTACCCCGATTTCGGGGCCGCAATGGGTATAAAGGACTCCATCCGATTCACGCGCCAGCGTACTGCCGACCACATTGACAATCGACAAGACCCGAGCCCCCTTTACTTTGGCCTCCCGCGCGGCAGCCAGCGTGTCGGCCGTCTCGCCGGACTGCGAAATGGTCAGAAATAAATCATCTTTCTTGACCAGCGGATCGCGGTAGCGAAACTCCGATGCAATATCGACCTGCACGGGAGCCTTGACCATTTCCTCGATCAAATATTTTCCCACCAGCCCTGCATGCCAGGATGTGCCGCAGGCGACGATCCAGATCTTTCCCGCGGCGGCTAAGGTTTCGTTGGTCAGGCCGATATCCGGAAGATCGGCCTCTCCTGTTTCAAATGTGTACCGGCCTCGCATGGTGTCCAAGATCGTCTGCGGCTGCTCGTGAATTTCCTTCAACATGAAATGCGGATACCCGCTCTTCTCCGCCGCGTCCGCGTCCCACGTGATGCGCGTCGGGGTTCGAGTGATGGGGTGTCCTTTGGCGTCCATTATGCGCACATCCTGGGCCGTCACAACCGCCAAATCGCCTTCTTCCAGGTAGGTGACGTCTCGAGTGTACGCCAGCATGGCCATGACGTCGGAGGCTACGATCGTCGATGTATCGTTGCGACCGATGACAAGCGGGCAACCCGATCTGGCCGCCACCAACATATCCGGCTCGCTCTCGCAGACCGCCGCGATGGCGTAGCTGCCGCGAATGTCCTGCGTGGCCGCCAGCACGGCCTCCGCCAACGTCCGGCCCTGCTTGAGGGCGCGCGCAATGAGATGCGCGACGACCTCGGTATCGGTCTCGGACTCAAAGCGATACCCTTCTTTTTGGAGTTGTTGCTTGAGCGGCAGGTAGTTCTCAATGATGCCGTTGTGCACCAGCACGCAGCCGCCGGAGCGGTGCGGATGGGCATTCTGCTCGGATGGCTTTCCATGCGTCGCCCAGCGGGTGTGGCCCACGCCGGTGGTCCCTTGGAGGCCATTGCCGCTCAACACCTTTTCGAGATTGGTCAATTTTCCGACGCTGCGCCGCACCTCGATCTTGCCCTGATCGATGATGGCGATCCCCGCCGAATCGTATCC
>JBOHOS010000601.1:0-2896 GCA_050731295.1 Nitrospiraceae bacterium
CTGGAGAAGTGGACTTGCGGAGATTTCTGAACAGTCCGAGAGTCGCCGGGACTATATTCGAGCCACTCCGTGCGCCGACAATATTTGCTCAGGTACGTGTCACAATGGGAACCGTGCAGTGGCCCAATGGCGCTGATCTCGCACCGGATGCGATGTATGAGGCCATTCGGCAGCACGGACACTGGGCGCCGAATTGATTGACAAGATCGATTGCCTGGCGTTTTTCATGGTTCTGTTAGCGGCAAGGCGATGGTAAAAGTCGTGCCCTTTCCGGGTTCGCTCTTGACGTCGATCGTGCCCCCGTGCGCATCGACGATCCACTTGCTGATGGACAGCCCCAAGCCGGTCCCCTTCTTCGCATGGGCTCGGGCCTCATCCGTCCGGTAGAATCGCTGAAAGATGTGCGCCTGGGCCTGGGGCGCGATGCCGATTCCGGAATCGGTGACGGAAAGACGCGCGGTGCGATCCTCGGTCGCCAGATTCAATTCCACGGTTCCGCCTTTGAACGAATACTTCACGGCGTTATCGACGAGGTTCAACAACAGTTCGCGCAGCCGCAATTCATCACCCGAGACGGCGGCCGGCGTGACCGTTCCGGTAACGACCTGCACCTCCGGTTCATGCCCCAGAACAGCGGCCTGATGCCGAACGTCCTCGACGAGCGCATCCAGTCGAACCGGCTTGAATTCCATCTTGATCTCGCCCAGATCGGCCCGGGACAAGAACATCAACTCATCGACAATTCTGGTCATGCGATCGATCTCTTCCAAGCCGCTCTCGAGGACCAGGCGATAGTCCTCGACCGAGCGAGGGCGCCGAAGCGCAAGCTCCGTCTCGCCTTTCAGGACGGTGAGCGGCGTGCGAAGCTCGTGCGAGGCATCGGTGCTGAATTGGCGCACTTGGCGGAAGGACGTTTCGAGTCTAGCGATCATGTCGTTGAACGTTTCGCCCAACCGGCCGATTTCATCCTGGGACGGCGGGACCGTCAGGCGCTGAGTCAGGTCCCCGTCCGCGATGCGTTGCGCGGCCCGGGTGATTTCGGCGACGGGACGAAGCGCGCGGCCCGCGAGCAGCCAGCCTCCGGCGAGGGCGGCCAGCAGCGCCACAGGACCCGTCACCAATAGAATCACCAGTAAACGATGCAAGGTTTCCTGGACCGACTGCAGGGACGTCCCGACCCTCACGATATTGACGAGCGCGCCGCCGTGCCGAATGGGAACGGAGATGAGCCGCAGCGGGGGCTCGCCTTGAAATCTGGCCGACTCAAAGGTCGTATTGCCGGCAAACGCCGCGTCGAGGGCGGTGTGGCTGAGCGGAATATCGCGGCTGCGGATATTGGGAGACTGGATCGTAATCTTCCCGCTCGGGCCGAAGATCTGAAAGAACTTATCCAAGACGGCGAGCTCGGGGAAATCTACCGACAGGTCCTCGAACATCAGAAACGGACCGAACCGGCGTTCTTCCAGCGAACGGATGGCAACGGACGCCGCTTCTTCCAACGACCGATCCACCTGGTCCTTCAGCGCACCCGCCATCACTCCGTACAGCGCGCCGGCGAAGAGGAGCAAGATGACGGCGAGCGCCGTGCCGTACCAGAGCGTGAGGCGAACACGGAGAGACATCGCGGAGCTAGGTTGAGGTCGAGGCTCAGTCGGAGAATTCATCATTGCTTAACCTTAGCCTCAACCTGAACCTCAACCTTCAGCCTTCAGGACATAGCCGCTCCCGCGCATCGTATGAATGAGTTTGCGCTGGCGGCCGCGGTCGATCTTGTTGCGCAGGTAATTCACGTAGACGTCGATGACGTTGGTGAAGGTGTCGAAGTCCAGGTCCCAGACGTGTTCGGCGATCATTGGTCGCGTCAAGACCCGGCCGGGATTCCGCATGAAATATTCCAAGAGCGCATATTCCTTCGTCGTCAGTTCGATGTTCTGCCCTCCACGGGTCACCTCGCGAGTGGCCGGATTGAGGATGAGGTCTTCGACTTGCAGAGCGCCGGACGGTTCGCCGCTCCCCCGCCGGAGCAGCGCGCGCGCCCGAGCAAGAAGCTCTTCGATCGCGAACGGCTTGGTCAAGTAATCGTCGGCGCCGGCATCCAGGCCCTTCACCTTCTGATCGACCTGCGTCCGCGCGGTCAAAATGAGAACCGGCGTATGGATTTTCCGGCTGCGCAGCTTGCGCAGGATGTCGAGGCCCGATAAACCGGGCAGCATCACGTCGAGGACGATCAAATCGTAGCTGCCGATCTCGGCCAGTTCGAGGCCTTTCCCCCCGTCATCGCAGAGATCGACCGCGTAGCTCTCTTCCTCCAGCGCTTGCCGGATGAACGAGGCGACTTTGGCTTCGTCTTCAACGACCAAAATGCGCATAATAGTCTGCTGAAAAAACCCTTTATTTCACCCACCCGCCCCAGGCGCGCCAAGACGCGCCCCTTCCCGAGCTTTGTTCTCAGCCGCGTGTTCCCCACAACGTACCACCACGGGAAGAAAGCGCGTCTTGGCGCGCTTAGGGCGGGTGAAATAGCCGCCTCGGCGCTCTCGCTCCTTGCGGTCTTGCTGGAGGGCATTTTGAGCAGCCTCCTCAGCAAGGCGTGTCGCGCCTGGATTATAACAGAGGGAACACGACGACAGTGGGTGGGGATCAGAAGAGCGGGCAGCGTCTATTTGAGCGACTTGGTCAGCCTTCTTTCGCCAATCGTTGTTTGAGCTTTTGCACTTCCTTTTCCAGCTCGATCATTTTCAGTTCTCGATCGACGACCACATCATGGAATCGCTCAAGGGCTTCATTCTTCTCCTCAAGGGTATCTTTCGAAGTTTTCAGTTCCTTGACTACGGCTTCGTACGCCTGTACCTGTTTCGTCAGTTCCGCGTTGAGATGGTGAAGCTTTTCCTCCATC
>JBOHOS010000602.1:0-9342 GCA_050731295.1 Nitrospiraceae bacterium
GCAAGACCGGCGTGGACGAAACCATCTCGCTTCTCCAGAATTTGGTGTTGGCTCTTGAAGAAAAACGACTTCATCTCATGGGTTTTCGTCCTCGCCCCGCAGCGGTCACCCATTCTGAGTCGAACGGCGAGGCCTCCGTCGCTCAACCTGGCCCGACCGCGCCTGCGCCGGCTCCATCCCCTCAACCGGCCCTATCACCTGTGCAGCCACCGCCTATGACAGCGACTGCAGCGACGTCTGTACAGGGACACGAAGCCGACGCCCCCGTCGCACAGCCTCCCTCGGCGCCTGCCGTGGCTCAACCGCAACCGGAGCCCGCGCCCCATGCCCAAGGCGTGCAACGAGTTGTGCAGCCGCAGCCGCCGCAAGCTCAACACGGCCGTAAGGGACGCTCGTCCTCCGAGCCTCGCGTGAAAGAGGCCATCCCGCCACCTCCGGTTACGCCACCACCGACGGTCCCTTCACCCATTGTGACCGAGGATTCCGTGAGCGTTCCCGCCCCCGCCGTGGTCGCGCCTCCGCCTGTAAATCCGGCGGCGGCGCCGGAACCGATCCCGGTGCTGCAAGTGGTGACGCCTCCTCTGGGCATGAGTTCTCCTCAGCCCGCGCACGTGGAGGCGGACCCGGAAGTCCCATCCCAGCCCGTCCCAGCCCCAGCAGCGGAACCTCACCCCATCAGCACCGATGTACTCGCCGTCATTCAGAGAGTCTGCCTGCGCTTTCACAGTGTGGCGCGTCAACTCCGCCAGCGCAGCGATGATCGGTCGACACTGGAAGTCGAAGACGAGGTAGATGTGCAGGATGTGCTGCGGGCCGTATTGTGCGCCCAGTTTGAGGTTATCCAGACGGAAGCCTGGAACCCCGGGTATGCGAATGGGATGGCCCGCACCGACCTGGCGCTGAAGCAGGAAGGAATCGTGATCGTCGTGAAAAAGACCAAGCAGGGCGTCGGCGCGAAAACGCTGACCGATCAACTCGGTGTGGACATTCAGCGCTACCTCAACCACCCTCTTTGTCAGACGCTCCTCTGCTTCATCTATGATCCTGAGGGACGCATCGGTAATCCGGCTGCCTTCGAAGCCGCGCTCGTTCGCCACAAGCACGGATGGAAGGTCGAGGTCGTGATTTCACCCCAATAGATGCGCTCTACCGTGCTATCTTCCCACTAACCTACACCGGTTTTTCTCCTGGCCTATCTAGCTTTTCTCACACTCATAGACTAGTTTGACCCTAGTTTTAGGAAAGGGAGTGGAAAATGCTTCAACGGCTTCATGCGGCATATCTGGTAGCTTGTCTGGCAGTAGGCCTTGGCCTCATCGGAATGGGTCCGCCTCCTGCGTGGCCGCAAAATCCGTCCCGTGGAGATGGTCAGTCTCCTGCGGAAGTGTTTAGCGGAACCATCGAGGATATTGACCGGACCCTGCACAAAGTCATAGTGAAAACCGACGTCGGTCGGGAAGTCGCCTTTGCGGTAAAAAAACCGGAATTACTGGAAGACTTAACGAAAGGGGAACGAGTAACCGTCCAGCTTGATGATCAGCACACGGCCATCAAGATTATGAAAGCCTCGATCCCGGAGTTAAAACATCCGCCCGCTGAATCCCCCCAATGACGAATGTTGCCGGCACAGGTTGGCCGGCCTCGACTGCCATGGCTGGCCGGGCAGTGGTCAAATCTTTCCGACTAGATCCAGCCCCGGTCTGAGCATCTTCTCACCGGGTTTCCAGCTTGCCGGACACACTTCCCCGTTGCCTTCTCTGACCTGCACGGCCGCTTGAAGTTTCCGCAGCAATTCCTGCGCGCTTCGCCCGATGCTGTTGTCGTGAATCTCGGCGGCCTTCACGATGCCGTCAGGATCGATGACGAAGCTTCCGCGTAAAGCCACGCCTTCGTGGTCCAGGTAGGCCCCGAACTCGCGCGAAAGCCGGCCCGTTGGGTCCGCCAGCATGGGAAAAGTAATCCCGTGAATGGCGGGCGAGGCATCGTGCCAAGCTTTGTGGACGTACACCGAGTCCGTGCTCACGCCGATAATCTCCGCCCCAAGCTTGTGGAACTCCGGGTACAGCTCTCCCAATTCTCTGAGCTCCGTGGGACAGATAAAGGTAAAATCCCCGGGATAGAAAAACAACACCAACCATTGTCCTCGATAGTCGGACAATCGGATGGTTCGAATCTGCTCGTTGTGAAAAATTTGGCGCGCGCCGTCTGAGATCGGTTGACCGATTTTGACCATGGGCTTCTCCTTTGGATGATTTCTTATTTCCGTAGCAAACATCGGGCCTTCGAGAGAGACCGGCACGGAATGATCGGCAGAAACAAATCAAAGAGTTGGAAGAAACCGCCACCGAACAGGCGTGTGCCCCATTCGGCTGAAGGCTCCGCCGGGAACAGATTGTCTTTCTCAGAACAGCCTGTCACAAGAAGTTTCGCTCGTCTGGTCGACCATTTTCTGCAGCCGCCGTAGAATCCGCACCCGCATGCGCCCCTCGACCAGTCTTCTTGACATCAAGACGCTGGTGCAATCCTTTCATCCGGTGATTCTCATTGAAACGGCCGAGGAGGATCGCGCCGTCTCGCTCCTCCGCACCGTGGCGGATCAGGTCTCTGTCATCTTTTTCGAATGGTCGCTCACGCGTGGATTGACCCGCCCGCCGGAGAATGCCCCGGTCGCCGGCACGCTCGATCCCTTTCTTGCCTTGAAGCACCTGGACGCGCTCACCGTCAAGGGGCTTTTCCTCCTCAAGGATTTCGCCAGACACCTCGAAGACGCTAAGGTATGCCGACAGTTCCGGGACGTCGCCCAGGGGTTTATCAAGAAACGCTCGACGCTCGTTCTCACCGGCACATCAACCCAGTTGCCGAAGGAGCTGGAACCGGAGGTGGTCCGCTACGAACTGCAACTCCCGGGTCGCGACGAATTGCTCATGACTCTCAATACAGTGCTCCAATCTCTGAAGATCGACCAGGTCATCGAGCAACGGCTTCGCACGGAAGAGCGGGAGGGCGTGCTCCGCGCCTTACACGGCATGACCTTGCACCAAGCGCGACAGGCCGTCGCGAATGCTCTTCTCCGTACCGATCAGCCCGCGACAACGATCATTCAACGAATTCTCGACCGCAAGGCGCAGATGATTCGCGAAGGCGGCCTTCTCGAGTACTACCCGGCTGGCGACAACAGATTTGAGCTGGGAGGGTTCGGAGCGCTTAAAGCATGGCTTCAACGCGCGCGGCTCGGTTTCACCGACGAAGCGCGCGCATTGAACCTGAGCCCGCCTCGCGGGATCTTACTCGTAGGCGTGCCCGGGTGCGGAAAATCATTGGCCGCAAAGGTTATTGCGCGGGAGTGGGCTTTGCCGCTGTTGAAACTGGATGCAGGAAGACTGTACGACAAGTACATTGGCGAGACCGAAAAGAATTTTCGCAAGGCCGTCTCGCTCGCTGAATCCATCGCGCCGGTCGTGCTGTGGATCGACGAGATCGAAAAGGGATTGGTCTCATCCGGAGGCGGTGACGCAGATGCGGGCCTCAGCCGCCGGTTGTTCGGCGCCTTCTTGACCTGGCTTCAGGAGAAACGCCAGGAGGTGTTCGTGGTCGCGACCGCGAACGATCTCTCCAGCCTGCCGCCCGAGCTCCTTCGCAAAGGACGCTTCGACGAGATCTTTTTTGTCGATCTTCCGAATCGAGAGGAGCGGGCCGCCATTTTCGAGATCCACTTCCGTTTGCGGAAGCAGGACCCTCACACGTTCCACATGGAAGATATCGTCTCAGCCTGCGAAGGATTCAGCGGCTCGGAGATCGAGCAAGCTGTCGTCGCCGCTCTGTATCGAGCCCTGCACCTGAAGCAGCCCCTCACGACGGATCTGCTGCTGGAAGAACTTCGCCAGACCGTCCCGCTGTCCGTCTCTCGCCGTGAAGATATTGAACGGCTGCGACATACCGCCGAGGGTCGTTTCGTCAATGTTTGGTGAGCCGGCTAGGAAAACCGGCTCTCTGTTCTCCATCGTGAGGAAGCAAATCGGCGACCACTTGGCATTCGACCCCGAACGGCAGGTAGCCGGCGTAGCCCAGCAGGGGCATTTCAAACATCTCAAAGCGATGCACCAGCGGCACGGCGTATTCCCAGTGAGCCAGGCTGTTCACGTTCCACATTTCCCAAAAAAAGCCGCAGATCAACCCTGCCAGAGCCGGCAGCCAGATCGGCCGCCAATCGCCTTTTGTCGCACCGGAAAAGATAGTGGATTCCCCGCGGATCGCCTGAAGCGACGTGATAATAAGTAGCGGCGAGACCCACAGCAGCGGAAAGAGAGCATTCGGCCAAATCCCGATTCCCATGAGCCCGGCGCTCGACAAGATAAGACCGATCCAGCCGAAGGCCTTGGGGTGGCGAATCCACACCGGCCACAGATCGCCAAAAGCCTCGCTCAAACGAGAAAAGGATTTCAGCCATTCCGTCGTCCCGAGCACGGCCGGCAAAACCGTCGAAAACGGCAGGGTGGCGTGAACGACATACTCGAAGGGCGTGAAGTCACCGCCCCCGACGTAGTACCAATTCTGCACGAACCGATTGAGATATTCGAAGAACCACCAAAAGGCCGCGCTAAGGAGAAACAGAGAAAGAAAATACCGAGGGCGATCCAGCATCATGCAGGAGCCGGTGCGGCTGAAAGCCAGGGCATTCACCACGACGATGTATCCCAGCCAGAGCGGACTGAAGGTGAACGGTTGGAGAGACGAGAACCACGGGAACCGCGTCCACGCCAGGACCCACGCCAAAACAATAAGACCGGCACCACCCCATCCCCACCACGGGAAAGGCCTGCCTTTGAAATAGGCGAACTGGACCCGTTTCTCTGCTTTACCTGTCGAGACAAGAAAGGGACCAAGCAGAAGCGCCAGAAATACCGCCAACCCAATGAACGCGAGCCAGGAAAATCCGGTATGCTCGACATATCTGGTGAGCGGCGGAAATTCCAGGTAGCGCCCCACGGGTTTTCCATCAAGGAAAATCCCAAACAGGGGTAAGCCGACCAGCAGTACCACCATGAGGAAGATCCGCAGACTCATGTTTTGAGAGAGGCGGCAACGAACAGCGGCATTCGGACGAACGAAGGCGCAGTCTTCCCCGGCTGCAGACCGGCTTCAACGAAAGCGGATGAATACCGGGTCAATTCAATGGACGAATCCGAAACGATTGAGAAAACGATTGCCCCCGCTGCCCGTTTTGGTACGCACGCATGGCGCCGCTTTCTGCTTGCCGACAACCGGTCTGAATCTGGCTGTCAGTCCATCCCTTGCTCTCCATGGCATTCTGATAATTTTTGGACACCAGGCACTCGACACGGAAGTATGTCATCTTGTGAATCTCCGAGGGCTCGAGACTGACAACCTCCTCAGAGGGCGCCGCTGACGCGCGGCCCTCGCATTTACAGTAGCGGCAGGCGATCAATTCCGGAATGACCGCAGCGCTGAAAATCACATGCTGCACGCGCCACGGCTGGCCTTCCCTTGGATAGGCATCAGGATGCGCAGCCAGCGGAATGGCGCGAAGCAGGAGTTTGGCGACGGCAATATGCTCATCCTGTCCGCTCACTCCACAATGATCATCCATCGAGATGACCGTGTGGGGACGCCATTTGCGCAGCAATTCAATAATATAGCCAACCGGATCGCCTTCCCGGTTCCATTTGGCAATCACGTCATCGGACGTGGCGGCCGCGGCCCAATCACGGAACGGCGCCTGGGACGGCATGGCGTCAAGGTCCGCGAGCGAGTGAGGTCCGTTGGTGAACGGTCCCACATCATAGCCGTCTGCGCGGAACAAGGCCGCCGACTGAGCAAATAAGGCTTCCCTCGCCTTTCCCATCGCCGTGCCTCTCCGCAAGCCGCTCCAAAGCTCGTCGCTGTTCTCCCCGCTCGTCAGACTCGCCATAAAGAGAGCGCCTGACACGTCCTTGGCGCGAGCGAGCAAGGCGCTTGACGAGGTTTCGTCGTCGGGATGGGCGGCAAGCCAAAGGACGCGTTTGGAATGATGCAACGCCTCCGGAACAGTTTTGGCTTTGATGGTGGTATCCGCATCCCCTGCCATTCCGTTCACAGCCATCCACAACAAAAGAACGGCTGTTCCGGTCGCTCTTTTCAGATGTTCATTGCGTCTTAGCATTGACTCAACCCTTCTTTCTCGATGTTGCGGTCGTTTGGTTTCCCTTCTTTTTGAAGAATTCTGCGATATCCGTCCAAAGCTCGGGCATATTCAATGCGCCGGCAAATTCCATCGTCCTCTGACGAATGTATGCGGTGGTCAAACCCGGTCGACAACGCACGATCTCGCGGATGTCGGCACTGTCCTGCGGCCGATGTGCAATCGCTTTCATGATCACCGGATCTTCCGGCTTCGGCAACGGTACGGAAAAGTCTCCGATGTTCACCCGCGTGGCGTTCATATCGCCTCGCGCTCAAATGGAATTCTTAGCAATTGGAACGCCATGGGCTTTGTCTTTCAGCAACAGCATGGCTGAACGCTTCGCAAAGTCAAGAGGGTGAGGCAAACGAGGGAGCAGACCCTCAGCATGGGCGTGGTTCAGGAAGGCTTTCATGGCAGTGTCGTCGAGCAGAACGGATGCATCGATATCGGCCGTCATGCGAGGTTGACCAAGGAGACTTGCGGTGACTCCGCCGAGGATGATTCCCTTGGTATTGGAGATCTGAAGAAGAGTGCACATGCGCGGAGAGCCGGCAGGAGGGAAATGAGGAAATCGGGTTTTACGATGCGATGTTTTTGAGGCGGCGCCAACGTGCTCGAACGGATCATTGCCGGAAGCAACCCGAGCCCGACCGCCGTTCGGTAGCACGCATCCATTTGGCGCAGCTTCTCCTCAGCACGAGAGCGGCGAAGCTCTTTTGTCTGGACTTAGTAGCCAGCCGGTAACGCCTGACACAATCGCGGACTTCCTTTTTGGTGATCATGCAGTGACCTTGGCTGATTTCCCTGCGCCGAGGTATCGCTCGATGCCGGCCGCCGCTTTCCGCCCTTCGGAGATCGCCCATACGATCAGGGACGCGCCGCGTTTGGTGTCACCGGCGGCAAAGACGCCGTCGATGTTGGTCATAAAATTGGCATCCACGGCGACGCTGCCGCGTGCGTCGTACGTCACGCCCAGACTGTCGAGCAGTCCATTTTTCACGGGTCCGGTGAATCCCATGGCCAGCAGGACCAGGTCGACATCCATTTCAAACTCGGTGTTCGGGATCGGCGTGAACCGACCCTGCTCGAATGACACCCGGTGCGCATGCAGTTTGGTGACGTGGCCGTTGCGGCCCGTAAACCTGGCGGTGGAGACGCTCCACTGGCGATCGCATCCCTCCTCGTGCGCATGAGAGGTGCGAAGCTGCATCGGCCACAGCGGCCACGGCGTCGATGCGGCTCGCTCGGGGGGCGGTTCCGGCAACAGTTCGAATTGGTGGACCTCGATGCAGCCTTGCCGATGCGTCGTCCCCAGACAGTCCGAACCGGTATCGCCGCCGCCGATGATGACGACGCGTTTGCCCTTGGCCGTGACCGGTTCGCCCGCAATCGTATCGCCGGCATTGCGCTTGTTCTGCTGGGTGAGGTAGTCCATGGCCGGGTAAATGCCCTTGAGTTCGCGTCCGGGAACCGGCAACTCACGGGCCTGCTCGGCGCCCATGGTCAAACAGACGGCGTCGTATCGGCGGCGCAATGCTTCTCCGTCGAGATCCTCGCCCACTCGGATATTCGTCTTGAACTCCACGCCCTCGGCTTTCATCTGTTCTAACCTGCGGTCGATCACCCATTTCTCCATCTTGAAGTCGGGGATTCCATAGCGCAGCAGGCCGCCGATTCGATCGGCCTTCTCGAAGACGGTCACGCGATGACCGGCGCGCGCGAGTTGCTGAGCCGCCGCCAGCCCCGCCGGGCCCGATCCGACGACCGCAACCGACTTCCCCGTTTGGGCAATCGGCAGAACAGGCTCGATCCACCCTTCATCAAACCCCTTGTCGATGATGTTCCACTCGATGACGCGAATGGAGACCGGCGATTCGTTGATACCGAGCACGCAGGCCGATTCGCACGGCGCCGGGCACAGGCGGCCGGTAAATTCAGGGAAATTGTTGGTCGTCTGCAAGGCCTTCAGCGCATCCTTCCACCGGCCCCGATGCACCAGATCATTCCACTCCGGGATGAGATTGACGACCGGGCAACCGTTGTGGCTCTGGCAGAACGGCACGCCGCAGTCCATACAACGCGCGCCTTGCGCCTTCAGCGCATCCTCGGACATCGGCTCGTAGAATTCCTTCCAGTCGAGCACGCGCAGCTCGATGGGACGGCGCTTGGGCCCCTCCCGAGCGTATTTCATGAAGCCCTTGGGATCAGCCATGGGCCACCATGTCTTTCTGCGCCTGCTCTTTGGCCGCCGCGGCCTTTCGCTCCGCCAGCACCCGCTTGTAATCAATCGGCATGATTTTAACGAACTTCGGCAGCATGGTCTGCCAACTCTGAAGCACCATCTTGGCTTTCCGGCTTCCCGTGTATGCCACATGCGATTCCAGCATCGTCCGCAATGTCTGCTTATCCGCGGCAGTGGACACCTTTTCCAGTTCCACCATACCTACATTGCAGCGCTGCTCGAACTTGCTGTCCTCATTGAGAATGAACGCGATGCCTCCGGACATGCCGGCCGCAAAATTGCGGCCCGTCTTGCCGAGCACAACGACGACGCCCCCGGTCATGTACTCACACCCATGGTCCCCGGTGCCTTCGATGACCGCGCGCACCCCGCTATTGCGAACCGCGAAGCGCTCACCGGCCAAGCCATAGAAATACGCCTCGCCTTGCGTCGCGCCATACAAAGAGGTATTGCCGATCAGGATTGTATCCTCCGGAGTGAATATGGCGCCCTTCGGCGGCACGACGATAATCTTTCCCCCCGAGAGCCCCTTGCCGAGATAGTCATTAGACTCCCCTTCGAGGATCAGCGTAATTCCCTTCGAGAGAAATGCACCGAACGACTGTCCGGCCGAGCCGGTGAACTTCACCGTGATCGTGTCGGCCGGAAGTCCCTCGAGTCCATACTTGCGCGCGACATGACTGGAGAGTACGGTCCCCGTGGTTCGGTTGGTATTGCGGATCGGAAGATCCACCGTGACCTTTTCTCCCCGCTCCAGAGCCGGGCGGCAGAGCTCGACCAGCTTATTGTCCAAAATGTCGGCCAGGCCGTGGTCCTGCTTCTGGACGCAATGCGTCGCGACGTCGGGGGCGATTTGAGGCATATGGAGCAGTGCTGACAAGTCCAAGCCCTTCGCCTTCCAGTGGTCGATGGCTTTCTG
>JBOHOS010000603.1:0-1226 GCA_050731295.1 Nitrospiraceae bacterium
AAGTCAAGCGCCGCATCCTCGACAGTCTGGCCTGCGCTTTCGGCGCGTGGGAGGCCGCGCCGTGCCGCATTGCCCGCCGTGTCGCGCAGTCTGTCAAGGTTGCGGATGGAGCGACGCTCTGGGGCACTGCACACAAGACGCTTCCGGATCTCGCGGCCTTTGCGAACGGCGCCCTGGTTCGTTATCTCGATTTCAACGATACCTACCTGTCCAAAGAACCGGCCCATCCGTCCGACAATCTCTCCGCCATACTCGCTGCAGCCGAGATGGCCCATGCCCCCGGCAAACGCGTCATTGAATCGGTCGTGCTCGCCTATGAAATCCAGTGCCGCCTGTGCGATGCCGCGGCGCTGCGTCCGCGCGGATGGGACCACGTCACCTATGGGCCTTTTTCATCGGCCCTCGCAGCAGCAAAGGTTCTCAAGCTGTCGGAAGCTCAAACACGCCAAGCGGTGAATCTTGCCGGCGTCTCCAATATCGCCCTGCGGCAAACGCGGGTCGGCGATCTCTCCATGTGGAAGGCTTGCGCCTTCTCGAATGCCGCGCGCAATGGGATGTTCGCCGTGACGCTGGCTCGGGAAGGCATGACCGGCCCGGCGCCCATTTTCGAGGGCGAGAAGGGATTTATGAAACTGGTCTCCGGTCCCCTTGAGCTGCCCGAGTTTGGCGGAGAAGGACGCGAGCGGGACGCAACACCGTCGTTTAAAATCCTCGACACTTACATCAAACACTATCCGGTCGAGTACCACGCTCAGACGGCGGTAGAGGCGGCGCTGATCGTGCGCGAAGACATCCTGAAATCGGAAGGGCGTGAGGCTGTCGCGGGCATCACAAGTATTGAAATCGGAAGCTATGATGTCGCGATCGAAATTATCGGGCGGGACAAGGAGAAATGGCATCCCCAAACCAGAGAAACCGCGGACCACAGCTTCCCGTATTGTGTCGCCGTCACGCTGATGGACGGAACGATGACGCTTCGCTCATTCGATAAAAAGCGGCTTGGTGATCCTGCGCTACGGACGCTGATGCAAAAGGTCCGCGTCGTCGAGCACCCTGAACTCATCGACCGGTACCCCGCGGCCATGCCGACGCGTATCACGGTCCGCACCGTCTCCGGAAAAGACTATGTGAAGCAAATCGATTTTCCCCTTGGCCATCCAAGCAATCTCATGCCGGATCGCGACGTGGAAGACAAGTTCCGCCGGCTTGCCGCAGGCAAGCTTGGG
>JBOHOS010000604.1:0-3704 GCA_050731295.1 Nitrospiraceae bacterium
GGAACACCGGGTAGTTGCCCCGCTCGCTGCGACCCTCTGATGTCACCTCTTCGTTGGCCAACACAGTGCCGAGCGCGGGACACCAATTGACCGGTACCTCGGCCACATAGGCCAGTCCCCGCTCGAACAGTTTCAAAAAGATCCACTGCGTCCAGCGGTAGTAGGCGGGGTCGGTCGTACTGAGCTCCCGTTCCCAATCGTAGGAGAGCCCAACCCGCTTCATCTGCCGCCGGAAGGTCGCGATGTTCTCCGCCGTGGTGATGGCCGGATGAATGCCGGTCTTCACGGCATACTGTTCCGCCGGCAACCCGTAGGCGTCCCAGCCCATCGGGTGGAGCACGTTGTAGCCGCGCATCCGCTTATAGCGGGAGATGATATCCGTGGCGGTGTAGCCCTCGAGGTGGCCGACGTGCAGCCCGGAGCCGGAAGGATAGGGAAACATGTCGAGGCAGTAAAACTTCGGACGGCTCGGATCTTCCGTGACCCGAAACGTTCGATGTCGTTCCCAGTAGGCCTGCCACTTGGGCTCAATGATTCGATGGTCGTAGGTTTTGCTCATTCTGCGGTGCGGCGTGATTGGGCCGAAACGCGGATTTAAAGAGATGAAGGAATCTAACATAGGCCGCGGAGGGGAACAAGATTCCGGGCGATCGTGCGCGGCCGCTTGCTATACTGCGCGTGATGGGATTCTACGCGAATCACATTTTTCCGCGCGCAATGGACTGGGCGCTTAGCTCACCCCGCTTTCAGAAGTTGCGCGAGGTGACGCTCGCCGGCGTGCACGGTCTTGTTCTGGAGATCGGATTCGGGACGGGGTTGAACCTGCCCCATTATCCTAAGGCGGTCAGCAAGGTGATCGGCGTCGAGCCGGGCAGTTTTCTCCAAGCCAAGATCGCCGAACGGAGCGCGCGCGCCGCCATGCCGGTGAACATCATCCACGTCACCGCCGAGACCCTGCCGTGGGAAGACGCGAAGTTCGATTGCGTCGTCAGCACCCTGACCCTGTGCGCAATTCCCGATCCTATGGCCGCGCTCCATGAGGTGCGACGAGTACTGAAGCCGGATGGATCGTTTATCTTTCTCGAGCACGGCCGGAGCGATGACCCAGGCGTGGCGAAGTGGCAGGATCGCGTGAACCCGATTCAAAGGATCATCGCGTGCGGCTGCAATCTCAATCGACGGATCGACGTGCTTATTACAGAAAGCGGATTGACGATGGATCGGCTGGACCGGTTTACCCTGCCCGGCACGCCGCGAATAGCCGGCTCCATGTATCGAGGTCGCGCTGTGAAAGAGTCATGATTGAAGACGTTCGGTCGGCGCACAAAGCCTTGTAGAGGATTCACGATCATGATCGCTGATTCTGAACTTGCCACTATCCATCCCCTGTCTTCTGGGCAAGGATTAACTCGTGTTTGAGTCGCAGTCACCTTTTCGCCATTAATTTTGAAGACTTCCTGCAACTGAAATACTCAAATGAGGTTAAACAGCTTGGCAGATGTAATGAAGAGAAGAGCTCATGTGTAGCTTGTTACTAACTTGCCGCATTTGAGGAGTTCTTCTGTGCTTCATTCAAACGTAACTTCTCCACTATTCTCCCTGATGGTAAAAATACGAATTCTCTCCCTTGCATCACCTTCTTCAAAAAGCCTTTTGAGGCTAGGTCAATCAAGTCGTTTCTCGCCGTCTCATATACAATACCTTGTATGTTTTTATGCTCCTGGATCGTGTATTGGCGTTCTGGATGTCGGATTGCGTTATAGACCAAACTCTTTTGGCGAAGATTCAGCCCTCGATAGTTCTTCAGCAACGTAGATGCGCTGACAATTTCTTCCTGCTTGCGCTTTAAGTATTCACGCAATTCATAAAAAGCTCGCTGAATTGCTCTGAGTTGATAGGCGAAAAAATACGTCATATCATTGTCATCAGTTTCTGTGTAAAGATAAGCGCGAACATATCTCCCCGGTGCTCGGACGATATATCTCGAAAAGGCAAGATACTCAAAAAGTAAGTAGTCTCTAGACAGTAGATACCAATACATCAGTGCTCTTGCCGTTCTTCCGTTCCCATCTGTAAAGGGGTGATCGTATGCAAGCCAAAAGTGGACCATTGCCCCCTTAATTACTGGGTGGATCCAATTATTATCGCCATTCTCATTGAAAAATTTACAAAGAGCGTCTATGCGTTCGGGAAGGGTGTCCGCCTTTGGCGGCACATGAACAACTTCACCATTGTATTCGACCACAATGTCATCTGTAGTTCTTAATCGTCCAGCTTCATCTGGTTCTTTCAGGGTTGCTTGAGTGACTAACTTGTGAATTGCAAACAAGCTCTCAGGAGAGAGCGGAGATTTGCGATTATTCCGAACATATTGCATCGTCTCCCAGTTATTTAGAATCATCTGCTCACTGACATTTCGCGGCTTGCGGCCGGATCGCAGCATTTCTTTGGCCACCTGGCGCGTAGTTGCAGCTCCTTCCAACTGGCTAGATGCAATAGCTTCCTCCATGAGTGAAGAAACAATGTATTTCTCCTTTGGAGCTAATCCGTCGGGGTGGTCTAGCGTAATATTGCCCCCGGACCATCTGTCTATTTCGTTTAATGCCTTTAGGAGAGAATCGGGAATCCAGTAGAAGAATTGGTTCCCCTCCTTATCGTAAATCGGCGCACCTCTCTTGTTTGTTGATCGGCTAAACTTAATGTAAGTCCATAACTCCGTATGGGACAACCCCGATGGTAGACTGTAATGTTTGAATTTATCCCAGTGATGATAGTTGTCGTTTGCCTTCCGAATAACTTCTTGAAACAAGGGCTGTGAAGCCTTAGTAAGAAGGGAAGGCAGGTGAAGACCTTCTACCAAATTCTTTAGGTCCGGCGGTTTTTCAATGATCGACATTCACCAACAATCCTTTCTACTAGAAATACTAAAATAGTAAATGGCCAGGTGTCAACATTATTTTCATATACTAAAATATTTATAAATGGTAGTTGTCTACTAGATCATTGCAAGGTATTGAAAGTATGAGTATAAAAATGCACCTTACTACTATTTCTATTGATTTCAGAATTATACTACGTATATATGCTTTCGCGCCCAAACAAAAGATGATGCTTATTTGCTGACGTGGAGGGGAAGGAGCAATACCTATGACACGCGCCACAGTCACCAAAGGCAGCGGGAACGTGTTTCGAGATTTGGGATTCTCCGAAGAAAAGTCCGCCGAACTGATTTTGAAAGTAGCCTACTTCAGGCACTTCAAGAAACGATCAAGAACCGAGGCTGGAAGCAAGTCGAAGCGGCGGCTCGGTTAGGGATTGACCAGGCCAAAGTGTCTAAGCTCTCAGCCGGTCAAATGGCCGGGTTTTCTATCGAACGTCTCGTCCATTTTCTCTCGTTGCTCGGCCAGGATGTCGAAGTGACGGTTCGCAAGGCCCCCCTGGGCGAAGGCGCGGCACAGTGCGTACGAGAGTGTCCTAGGCGGACAAAGTATCCGCCTCTTCGTGACCTTCTCATGCAGCTCGCCCTCACCGACCTGTTCCGCGCCAAATGGTCCTCCATGATCCATGATGAGTGGATGCGTGCCCTCCTCCAGAATCGACCCGATCTCTCCACCGATCATCTAAAGCGCACCAGGGAACTCATGGACATGCATGTCCGTGATTGCTTGGTCGAAAACTTTGAAGACCTCATCCCCGCACTCCGG
>JBOHOS010000605.1:0-1143 GCA_050731295.1 Nitrospiraceae bacterium
AGCCATAACCTCTTGAAGTGTGTGATTCGCACACATCGTTTCGATTAAACTGCCGCAATGGACTCCGACATGCGCCGTCGACTTCTCTGGGTGCAGCTCTATCAGCAAACGGGTGACGCCGGGTTGGTATGCCGCCGGTGTGGGATCTCATATCCAACGCTTCGTAAATGGGTACGCCGGTATCGTGAAACCGGTGAGGCAGGTTTGATCAGTCTCAGCCGCCGTCCCATGCAATCACCAAATCGACGCATCTTCGAGAGCGAACGCACCTTAATCCTCACCTTGCGGTCGGATCGGAAGCTCGGGGCCCGAAGGATCCAGAACGAACTGCGCCGCCATCATGACCTCAGCCTCTCGCTCGACTCGATTCACAAAGTCCTGGTCACCAGTCAAGTTCCCCTATTGGTTCGCCCCCCTCGACGGAAGTCACGACATCGGTATGCCCGAGTTATTCCTGGCGACCGCGTGCAGCTCGATACCTGTAAGATCTCTCCAGGGTGTTACCAGTACACCGCGGTTGATGACTGCACACGCTACCGAGTGCTAGCCGTGTTCACTCGACGCAGCGCACTCAATACATTGGCCTTCTTGGAGCGTGTCATCGAAGAGATGCCGTTTCCGGTGCAGCGCGTCCAAACTGACCGTGGGCGAGAATTTTTTGCGGTGGCGGTGCAGCAGTGGCTCATGGACCACTGCATCAAATTCCGCCCTATTAAGCCTGCCTCCCCGCATTTGAATGGCAAGGTGGAGCGCTCGCAGAAAACCGACCGCGAGGAATTCTGGGCGGTCACGGATCCGCAGAGTCGTGATCTGGATTTGCGGTTGGCCGAGTGGCAACACTATTACAATTGGACTCGACCTCATGGTTCCTTGAACGGCCAAACACCCATCGATGCGTTATCTGCGAAGCAAGAAGCCACGCCATTTTGGGATGAGGTTGAAGCCCGGTATGACCTGACAGGGGAACGATTCCAGGTCGCTCACTACCAGATAGACTTAGCTCTTAGGCGGCATGCACCGGCAAGAGTTCGGGCTCAAGAAAAGTGAAACGATGTCTCCGAATCGCACACCTCATTCCTCCATTTGCCTTGTCGGCGAAGCGTGTACACTTAGACAACAGCATCTCGTATCACTGTTGCTTCA
>JBOHOS010000606.1:0-22882 GCA_050731295.1 Nitrospiraceae bacterium
TGCTGATGCCTTTGAGAAAGACCTCCACCGCCGTCCGTTCCTGGTGACGATCGAACTTCAAGCTGTTGATGGCGGCGTCATCCTCGTACTTTTTGATGGCTTCTTGCGCGATTTGCAGGTAGGTCGCGCGCAAGGTTTTCAGAATTTCCTCGGAGAGGATCACCCCTTCGCTGGCCAGGTTGCGGAAGAGGGATTTGGCGATATCGACGCACATCTTATGGAGACCCGCATTGGGATCTTCGGCCGACAGGGCCTGATGCTTGTGCTCGTAACTATCCGTCAGATCCGCCTGGCACACCCGGCGCAACGCGCAATTGCGGTACACCTCGGCGAGCACGCCGACCTCCAATCCCCAATCCCCCGGAATACGATTCGTCCACGCTAAGTCGGTGACCATGGCGAACTCTCCGGCCAGCGGATAGCGGAAACTGTCCAAAAACGTCAGCATGGGATGATACCCCACCAACCGCTGAAGACTGATGATCAGCGGGGTGATGAACAACCGGGTGACGCGGCCGTGCAGACGATCGGTCACGCGCGCATAATAGCCTTTGCAAAATTCGTAACCCAGATTGGGATTGGCGACGGGATAGCACAGGCGCGCGAGATACGCCCGGTTGTAACTCAGAATGTCGCAATCGTGTAGCGCGATGACCTTGCTTTGTTGTCTGGCCAAGATATAGCCGAACGCGATCCAACAGGATTGTCCTTTGCCCGGCAGCCCGATATCGATTTCCTGGCTCACCAGAAGTTTCATGATTTCTTGGATACGGGGTCCGTCGATCCAGACCAGCCGAACATCCTGCGGCAGAGCGGTGAAATATTCTTTCGCGCGGCGAAATTCCAACGCCGACGCCGTCCCAAGCGCGACGATAATCTCATTGAGATAGGTGACCTGCTTGAGATGCTGCACGATGCCGCTGAGCGCGGGGCCTTTCAGTTCGGAATAGAGACACGGCAGGACTAGCGCAATCGGGTTGCCGGACGCATGCTCGCCGAGTGCCTTCTCGAGATGATCGAGGTTCTGCTGGCCGAGCCGGTGCAACGTCGCAATCGAGCTGGTTTGATAGAAATCCGCCATGACAAGAATCCTAGGCAGGCTTGCGTTTGGTTGCGTATAGTTCTAAAGAGTGCCCCAAGTCATTTGTCGAAACAAGGTCATACCCTACATGAATCATTGACCTGTAGCAATATTGAACCGCAATATTTCGTACGCCTAAGTCCTTTTACCAGTATCGCAGACAGAAGTTTCTTATTAGAATACCGGACCGTTAGGGGAGACTACGGAGTCTCGTTTGGGACCAATCTCTTGCTGCGTGATGACGTGTTGATATTCAGGTATCGAATAAACACTACTTTGCTCACACAAATCATGTGGGCGCTCGTCGCCATATCTCTGGCCGGATGCGCCATGGCTCGAGAGCCCTCTAAGACGCCGCGCACCGCAATTGAGCAACTGCTGCTGGCGCACGCGATCGATCGCGGTCTTCGCGATTTGCGCCTGCCGATTGCCGACGGCTCTTCGGTGGCGGTTGAAGTGGCGGGGTTCTCAAATTACTTGCCGTTCCAGAGCACAGGGCAGCAGACGAAGGACCTCCTCACCCAACCGCCGGCTAACCCGGTCTATGGCCCTAAATCCGACCTGTTGTATATCCAAGACGCCGTCGCCGGTCGACTGGGTGAATTAGGATACCGGGTGCAAGAGGATCAGCAAGGCGCCCTTTATCTTATCAAGGTACTGGTGCAGGCCATAGGCACAGAGCAAAGCGAGACGTTTTTAGGCATGCCAGCCGTTCAAAGCGTCCTCATACCATTTGCCTTGCCGGAACTGACCTTATTTCGTAAGCAGAATCAGATGGGGTATATGCGATACTCTTTAGATGTCTACGATGTCACCACCCGCCGTTTTGTTCTGTCCTCGCCGTGGTACCTTGGTACCGCCTACTACCACCAATTTACCGTCCTGTTTTCTCTGCAATTCAAACGCACCGACCTGCCCTTCCCTCCTGAACCCCTTCTGATCGGGAGGACCGTTGATTCTTCGAGCGCCCGGGGCGCTTCGGCCACCGGGTACCGACCACGATCACCTTGTGAGAAATCTCTCATGGCAGGCACACGGCATTGAGATGATCGCGACACGCCGAATCACCTGCCTCACATCCCTGCTTCTCATCCTTCTTGGTGTATGGTCCATGGCGAAGGCAGATGAAGTGCGTTTGGTGAATGGGGACCGGCTGACCGGAGAGATCGTGAAGATGGAGGAGGGAGTGCTGACGTTCAAGACCGCCTATGGCGGTGAGCTGTCCATCGATTGGAAACAGGTGGAAAGGCTCACATCCGAGAAACCGATGACGGTCCGGATCCCGGGGGATACGAAAGGCACGCTCGCCGAATTCTTCTACGGTGATCATGCCATGGTGACGACGAAGGAAATCGGTCTCCATGCTCCGGTCGCCTTGTCTGATGTCAAATCGATCAACTTGCAGCCCATTCGCCTCACGGGCACGGTAACGATCGGCGGCAACAGCACGAATGGCAATACCGATACCAAAGCGGTCAATGCGGCGGCGAGGTTCTCAATTCGCGCGCACCGGCAACGATTGATGGGAGAAGCGAAGTACAACTATGGGGAAGCGAGCAGCACGGTCACCGCGAGGAACTCGTTGGGCAACCTGAAATACGACTATTTCCTCAGCGAGAAGTTCTTTGCCAACACGTATGGCCTGCTGGAAAAGGACACATTCCAAAACTTGAATCTTCGGACGACCCTGGGGGCGGGCATGGGGTATCAATTCCTGGAGACGCCGCGCCACACACTGGCCGGCGAGGTGGGCTTGGCCTATGTCAATGAGCACTACACGAATTCCGAGAGCACGCGGACACCGTCCAGCCGATGGGCGATCCGGTGGGAATATGCCATTCTGCCCGACCGTGTGAAAGTCTTTCATCGGCAAGAAGGTTTCTATGATTTGAACGCCGGCAATGCGGTGCGCATCCGGGCCGATCAAGGCCTACGGGTGACCCTCTACAAGAATCTGTTCCTGAATCTGGAGTACGACCTGCGGTACAACACGCAGCCCGCCCCCGGGCGATTGAAGGCCGATGAAGCGTTTATTTTCGGGGTCGGTTACGAGCTCGACTAGGCCGGCCGGCCCAAGGCCGGCTCTCGTTCCTGGATTCCAGCGCGCGGATTTTGTAAGATGCTGGTGGATGCCGTCGCCGTTGATCTGCACGTGGAGGAGGAGTGGCCGTTCGTTTCAGGAACTGGGTGATTGTTCTTGTCGCCATCGTTCTCGTCAGCGCGGCTATTCTTGTCTTTCCCTTTTTCTACGATCCCGACTCCGTTAAGGCGTTTCTTCTCGAGCAGGTCGAGAAGCAGGTGGGGCGCCAAATCCAGGTCGGCGACACCCAGCTCGATCTCTTCCCGCGCATGCGCTTGAATCTTTCCCACGTGGTCATTCACGACGCCGATCCCTCGCGCGTCCTGTTCGCCGCCGAGCGTGTTGAGCTCGTCTTGAAAGCGTATTCGCTCCTCTTGCGGCGCCAAGTCGTCGGGAAACGGCTCACGATCGAACAGCCCCGGCTGGAATTGAGACGGGATCGCGGCGGTCACTGGAACGTGTCGGCGCCCGCCGATTCGCGGCAAGCCGTTGGTCGGGAGACCGAGAATCCGCTCGGACTGCTCATGCTGGTGCGCGAAACGACCTTAACCAAGGGGCACGTGCGCGTGATCGACGAATTCCGGCCGGACGGCGATCGCACGTTTGATATTAACGAACTGGATGCGACCGTCGTCGTGTCCCCGAACGCGACCCATGCGGATGTGCGGCTCGCCGGAAGGCTTCCGGCCTCGTCGAACGAATCGGCCTTCACCCTCACCGGCCGGGTCAAACAATATACGTCCGCGGAGAGAATGACGGCGGATGATCCGGGACGAGCGGACCCGGCGTTGCAATTCGACGGCACCGCCGAGATCATGCAGGTGGATATTCGCCAGGTCGCGGAGTTTTTCGGCCCGCGCCCGGTTCCTGAAGGCGTGCATGGCTCGATCAACCTTCGAAGCCATATCACGTTTGCTCCGGGGATGGTGGGCTATGATGTCGTGTTTTCAAAAATGAAGGCCGAGGTCCAAGGATTGACCATGACGGGTCAGGCCAGCCTGGCCGGCTTGATGGGCGCGCACCCGACGATGGCGGTCACCTTTTCATCCTCGCCGGTGACGCTGGACGAACTGCTGACCCGCTTTCCAGTTCAGTGGCTGCATCCTCATCTCCAGCGCACCGTCTCGGAGCAGGACATCGCGGGCACCATTGAAGTCGTCACCGCCACGGTGACCGGTTCTGCGGCGCCGGGGCCGCGTCTCTCGTTGACCGGCGAGTTCCGGATCAAACAGGGCCGGGTCTTGATCGGTCGCGACCGAACGCCGGCTCAGGATCTATCGGGAACCATCTTTATCGAACCCGACCGCCTCAGGGTGATGGAACTCAGCGGGAGCTATGGAACGATGCGGCTCACCGGCGGCAAGGCCTTGGTGTCATCGCTGGAGGCCGATCCCTGGCTGGATCTTGAGGTGAGCGGGGAGATGACCGCCGCCGCTCTGATTGGAGTCCTGACGAAGTCTGTCAAAGTCCCGCGTTTCTCCCGTGTCTTGGGAGGGCTCTATGACATCAAGGGGGAATCGCTGGTGTCCTTGAAAATTGCCGGTCCGGTCAATACACCCGACGGGATCAAAGTTTCGGGCGCCGAAGTCGTGGCGCAAGATGTGTGGTTTCGCAGCCCGTTACTGACCGAGCGTGTCGTGGATCTGAATGGGCGCATCATCTACACCAAGACCGGCGTCGAGTTCGACCGGCTCGCGGGACGCTTCGGCCGCAGTCAATTTGAGATACACGGCGCGGTGGCTACCGCTGAGCCGGTCGTGTACCAAGACCTCACCGTTCGCGCGCGGGCCGATGTGTCCCAATTCCTACGTCTTCTGCAAGTCTCCCTTCCCTCGACGGTAACGCTGGAGGGGATGGCCGGCTTCGTGGCCACGCTCTCGGGGCCGTCCGAGTCGCCGCACATGAAGGGAATTCTAGAACTGCGGGAGGCGTCACTCCTCGTCCCGGACATGGTGCACAAGCCGCCCGGTACTTCAACGTCGGTCGAATTCGAGGGGGAGCTCTCGCGGGATTCGATGCTGACCGTCGAACGACTTGAGCTGGTGCTGCCGCCGTTCCGCCTCGCCGGCAAGGGCCGGATTCGTCTGGCCGGCGCCTACAACTTGGATGCCACCTTGGTCTCGGGACCCGTGTCGATCGGCGGTCTGCCGCAAGGCATGACGGCCGGGCCGGTTAAAGACGGCATTTTAGAAGTCTCGCTGGACGTCAAGGGTAAAGCGGATGACTGGAAAACCTGGCAAGTGAACGGTTGGGTCGCGCTCACCGACGGCATGATCGAACCGCCTCGCTTCGAGCACGCTATTTCCAATCTGTATCTGCGGCTCAAGGTGGTGCGAAACGGGGCGGAGATCAAACGATTGGCGTTTAAGATCAAAGACAGCGATGTTCGGCTCTCGGGAACGATCAGGAATTGGAACCGGGCGCCGTCGGTTGTGGTCGAGGTCGAGTCGGCTCAGATGGATCTGGATCTTCTAATCCCGAAAGGCGCGCGCTCGCCGGCGCGTGATTTCCTGGAAATTCTGGCGGACACCAGTCGCGTGGCCGCCACAGTCACCATCGATCGAGGCCATTATAAGTCGCTGGTCTTCACGGACCTTTCGTGGCGTCTGATGGCGAAAGACGGCGTGCTGGACATCGAGCGCATCAGCGGCGATACGGAGGATGGTCAGGTCTCCGGCCGGTTGGTGGTGCATCTGCCGAGACTCAAGCAGGCTGAGGCCACGGCCACGATCCGCTTCTCCGGCCTTCCGTTCGAGCGATTGCTCCAAATAACGGGAGACCAGAACCGGCTCATGACCGGCGCGCTGTCTGCAAGCGGAACGATCAAAGGAAATGAAAAGGATCCGCTCGGGCTCCTGCACAGCCTCGACGGACAGGCTCGGTTTCTGGTCGAGAATGGGCATATACAAAAAGGAACCGTGGTGCCGAAAATCATTACCATCTTGAATCTGCCGACTTTGTTGAAAGGGAAGGTCGATCTCGCAAAAGAGGGGTTCCCGTTCGAGAAGATCATTGGATCGTTTTCCATGATGAATGGGGTGGTCACGGAAGACCAATTGATCATTGATAGCCCTGTGATGAAGATGACGGCCGCCGGCAACTACGAGATCATGGACGATCACTTAGACGCCGTGGTGGTCGCCAGCCCGTTGGGATCCTACTCACAATTCTTGAAAAGCATCCCCCTGTTCGGGAAGCTTTTCGCGGGGGAGCGTCAGGGGCTCGATACCGCGATGTTTGAAGTCAAAGGACCGTTGAAAGATCCGGACGTGCAATACCTGCCGTTTCGATCGTTCGCCAAGGGACTCACCGGCCTGGCACAGCTCGCCTTCGACATGCTCAAGAACACGATCATGCTGCCAAAAGAGATCGTCGCGCCCTCCGAAGAGCCCGTCCGCACTTCCGACAAAATCGGCATTTCCGACCGGCCCGAGCCGCGCTCGCCTTGAACGGCATCCCCCTGCGTGATAGCATCGATTGATATTGTGACATCAGCCACGACACGCCGCTATCTCGATTCATGGTGGGAGATCTCTATGACGGCCGACCGCGCGACACTTATGATCGCTGCCAGTGAGTTTGATTCCAATCTGTACTTTGCTACCCGGTTTATCGCGCCCGACCCCTTTATTTATCTGGAGATCAACGGTGAGCGACTGCTGGTCATGAGCGATCTGGAGATGGATCGCGCCCGCAGTCAGGCGACGGTGGAGCAAGTGCTGTCGTCCAGCGAGATCGAACGCCGGCTGCGGGCGCAGGGCGTCACCGAGCCGGGCACGGTCGAGATCGTCCATGGGGTGCTCCAACCCGCCGGGGTGAAGCGACTGTTGGTGCCCGGCACCTTTCCGTATGGGTACGCCGCGCGCCTTCAGGAGCTGGGCTATCAGCTGGAGACGAAGAAAGAGCCGTTTTTCGAACGGCGTGTGGTCAAGACGGATGAGGAAGTGCGCTGGATCGAAGCCGCGCAACGGTCCACGGAAGAGGCCGTTGCGGCCGCCCATGCTGCGCTGCGCGCCGCCTCTCCGCGAAACGGGATCCTGTGGATGGACGGGGAGCCCCTGACATCCGAGCGAATCAAGAAGATCATCAACGTGAAGCTCATGGAACAGGATTGCGTGGCGCAGCACACGATTGTCGCCGGGGGAGATCAAGCCTGCGATCCGCACAATGAAGGCAGCGGGCCGTTGCCGATAGACCGCAGCATCATTTTCGACGTGTTCCCGCGATCCGGGCGCACCAGATATTTCGCCGATATGTCGCGCACGGTCGTTCGGGGCAAGCCCTCGGCGGAATTGAAACGGCTCTATCAGACCGTGAAGGATGCGCAGGAAGACGCCATCACGAAGGTGCGCGACGGCGCCGACGGCGCCAAGATTCACCAGGGCATCTGCGAGCGATTTGAGTCCGCCGGCTACCGGACCGGGCTGGTGAACGGCCGGATGCAGGGCTACTTCCACGGCACCGGCCACGGCGTCGGTCTGGATATCCATGAAGCTCCCCGGATCAGCCGCACGGGATCGTGTCTGCAGGAGGGGCATGTCGTGACGGTCGAACCCGGCCTCTACTATCCCGGCTTGGGGGCGGTCCGGATCGAAGACATGGTGTTGGTTACCCGCGACGGCTGCCGGAATCTGACGAATTATCCGAAGACGTTTGAATTGGACTAGGCAGGATGCTGAAAAAGGCACCCAACTTCGTTCTCGGCTCGAAAACATCCTCAACGGGGACCCTGCCGCCTCACATCTCGGCGGCGCGCACGAACCTGGTGCTCCTTATTCGTCGCACCGTGCGCCCCAGAGGGTACGCCTCCGGTTTTGTTTCGCCTGCGGCCGCGCTGATCGGGAAGGGGTGCGTCTTGGCGCGCCTGGGGCGGGCGGGTGAAGTTGATCTTTTCGAGCATCCGAATAGGCATTGTGGCTGCATGTAGAGATAGCTTGCATGACCTCGTAAGTCGTCATGGCACCAGCCCATTCATTCATACTGAAGCTTTGTCTCCCATATTTAAAAGCGGCGCGTTTCTCCAGCAGTGTTTCTCGGTTCACCCGCTCTGCCTGAGCGTCAAAAAGATCACCGAGCCGGAATACATCATCCTATCCTGCAGTTCCTGCAACATGACCCATCGACTGACGGTGCGCTCGCTGATCCATGTTCCGCCGTCCATGGAATCCGTGGATGAAGAAAGGCGGACCGGTTGGGAACCATTGGCATCATGCGTCAAAGACCACCCGATGGCCGTGCAGGTCAGTGCCATGGACGTGCTCCAAGATGCCGTCGAATTGCGATGCCGCGACTGCCGCCGAACGTTCGACGTGGATGTCTCGCGACTCGAAACCCATCAGCGTTAAGCGGCCTGTGTCCGACCGCATAAACTGCACGCAACCATGAATCAGTCACTGCTTTTCGATGCCGAGGAAATCAAGCTTATCGCCGACGTTGAGTTTTTTCGCGCGAAAGCGCGGATCATGACCAAGGTGCGGGGAATGCTGGATGACCTGCACGCCGGTCTCCAAGAGGAGGTGAGAACTGTGGACCTCCTGGCGCCCGCCTCGTTCGACCGGAAGAAATTCCAGTTCGTCAAGGGCGAACACCTGGAGGAGTCTCCATACCAGTATCTGGATTTCCCCAAACACTTCGACGGCGACGACAAGCTGACGTTTCGGTCGCTGTTTTGGTGGGGCCATCATGTTGTCTTTGCCTTGATCCTCGAAGGGGACGCATTGCTGCGGTACAAGCACAATCTCATCAATCGGTACCATCTCGTCGCGGGCCGTGATTTATGCCTTTCGTTAAGCTCGTCACCGTGGGAGTGGAAACGCGGAGAAGGCTACACCATGCCGCTGGGGCACGATCGCAAGTCTCAAGTCTCGGCGGTCCTCTCCGGGCGCCGGTTCTTCAAACTGGCCCGATTTATTCCCTATGAAGATCCTTCGATCGCGGCGGGACGTCTGGCCGAGATCGGCCGCGAAGTTCTGCGATCGATGCTGCCGGTGATCACGCCGTGATCAAAAACCCGTCCAGCGCTGGCATTCATCGCTGAATTTCATTAGACTCCTGCAGCCATTGAGGCGGAAACCGAAGTCCGGCTCATTTTCGTTCATCTGCTAAGGAGGCTCTCGTGAACACATATCTGATGCCGCTGGTATTCGCGATCGGATTGGCGCTCCCGATCATGAACGGTTGCGCAGGGAAGGGAGAGATCGTCACGCTGGATGTCGGGGCGATTCCTTCAAAGCCATCAGGCGCTCCCCTCAAGGACGAAATGAAAGCGTTGGTCATCACCTTCGAAGACCAACGCCCTGAAAAGAAGGCGATCGGGTCCCGCACGCATCTGGGCGGTGGCCGCACGTATTTTACCGTCGCTAACAATAAACCCGGTGATGTGATCGCGCAGGTGCTGGCTGATTACCTCAAGCAAAAGGGATGGCGAACCTGGGTCGGTCCGTCGGGAGGAGCGGTGGTCGCCAATCCCGCCGGTGGACTGGACGTCATTCTGAACGGACAGGTGCTGGAGCTTTCCGCCAATGCCAAGAGCAAGTTCGGGTCTACCGACATGACGGTCAAGACGAAAGTGGCGATCCAGGCTCAGAACACGAAGGACGGGAGCACCGCGCGGATGACATTAAACGGCTCGCGCTCGCAGAGCGTGTTCTGGTTCGAACCGGAAGATCTGCAAGAAGCGATCAATCAGATGTTAAAGGAAAGCGTGGAGCGCCTGCTGGCGGATGCCAAAGTGGAGAATAAGCTGCTACAGGTGCAGTAGAAATGACGGTTGGCCGGAGGATCTCTCTTGCTCGCGTATCGCGCCCCTTCAGAACGTGCTCGGTGGGCGGGCGCGCGCAGTCAACCGGATAGCCCTGTACGATCAGTCAATAGGGAAGCAAGCGGTAAGAAAGCGATCAAATGCGTGAGCGGCGGTGGGAATCGTCACAATTGGATTTTAATGCCGTGCTGGCCGTGGGTGAGCGGCTGGCCGGACTGGGTTTGAAGCCGGCCACTCCGGCCAAGGAGATCATTTGCTACATTGAAGAATGGACCGTCGAGGCGCCTGAAGACATCGACCAATTGGACCCGTGGGGAACCGAGGATATTACCCTGGTGCATGTCCGGGAGCGGTGGCAAGGGGACTTCTTCTTATTGGCCGGCGCGTACCACACGCTATATCAACAGCACCAAGGGATTGGAACCTACTGTTCGGTGAGCCATCCGTGGAGAATCCGAGCCCCGCTTCGCACCCATCTTCCCACGGCCATGTGTTGGCTCGGCTTTCGGCATATCCATGCCTTTATCAGGGTGCGGTTGCATACGGCTGACGTCCTGACTCCGGGAGAAACGCGTGGCGATGGGCAGCGGGATCTTTGGCTGGATGAACGACGGCAGGCGTTTTCCGAAGCCATCACCGAACTGGATGTGCCGATTCATGTCGATATCCTAAACGGGAATGTGGCGTTACGGGCCGAGCATCAAGAGGCGCCGCTGTTCTGCTCGTGGCCCGACGCATTTGGACCGTGCCAATTCGAATACAACTCATCCGACCCGTTCGAATTTCTCGTGCCGGCCAGCCGTTTGGCCGCCACCTATGGATGCGAGCCGGTAACCATCCGGGCCTATTTGACCGGTTTCTCGGAATCGGCGCTGAAAGAGTTTCAGACACTGGCGGCTGGCACCCGGTACACCTATCGCTGCTCCGCTCATTGCCCGCTGGATGACCTGCCCGAAATCCTCCAGGCGATCGCCCCGGACGGCCGGCTCTATGCTACGCTGTGCGAGATTCAGACCCATGAAATCTTGGCGGACGGCGAGGACGCCTCGGCCATCATCGGCATCGTGGGCGGCGATGGCGGATTTCAAATTGAGGTCCGGCTTAACCGGGCCCCCTTGGGAGAGGAACATATGTCCCCCTGGTTGGAAAAGCTCCTGGGCATGCCCGTCGTGTATGCGCCGTTACCTCCATTCATGTAACCCGGAGGTTCATGCTCCCTAACAGGTGGTCCCTGTGACAAGATCACACCCGCCCGCCCCAGACCCGCCGGGACGGGCTCCTTCCCAAGCACACCCATCCACCCCTAATCCGCCGGCACAGGCTTTTTCAGCGGTCTCGACTGCCTCGCTTCGATCCACGCTTGCGAACCCCTTTCAGCCGATCGTCTTTTTTTTCGCCGGGGTCACCTACGACACGATCACGCTGACCCGTATCGACCGTCTCCTGGACAACCTGATTCTGCTGCTGTATCTGAGCGTACTGGGCGTGTTGATCATTCTCAAGGGACGAGCGGATCTGCACATGGTTCCGGAAGGCGAGGCAACGAACCGATGGGGCGCATTCCGATTTCTGGCCCGCGCACAACCGTACTATCCTATGGCGATTCAGTTTCTGCTGGGGGGGCTATTCAGCGCCTATGCTATTTTTTACTCCCGCAGCGCGTCGTTCACCACCGACGCCGTGTTCTTCGGCATGCTCGTGGCGTTGCTGGTGGGAAACGAATGGCTGCGCGATCGGCTCTCCAACCTGCGATTGTTGGTCACTCTGTATGCGGTCGTGACGTTCAGTTTCTTCACCTTCTTTCTACCGGTGCTCACCGGCTTCATGCATACGCTCATGTTTCTGGCCGGCGCGCTCTTGAGCCTCGGTGTGACGCTGCGCACGGTCGAGCTTGTCTATGAGGGCGTCCCGAATCGCTCACGAAAAGGTGTGGCTCTCACCGGATTCCCGGCTTTCGCGGTGATCGGTCTGCTGGTGGGATTTTACTTCCTTAATTGGATTCCGCCGGTTCCCCTCTCGCTCAAGTTCGGCGGCATCTACCATCAGGTGAGCAAGACAGACGGCGTCTACTCCCTCGCCTATGAAGAGGGGCCCTGGTACCAGGTCTGGAAGCGCTCGGATGATCCCTTCCGGGGAGACGGTCCGATTTACTGCTTCACGGCCGTCTTTGCGCCCGTAGATCTCAAGACGACGATCTACCATCGCTGGCAGCATCGATCGGCGGGCACCGGCCCGCAACACGGCTTTTCACAGACGGACCGGATCGCTATCCCGATCTCAGGAGGCCGCGAAGCAGGCTATCGCGGATATACCGTCAAACAACGAGTGAAAGCCGGCGATTGGCGGGTCGATGTGGAGACTGAGGATGGCCGCATCATCGGCCGGGTGAAGTTTCAGGTCCGAGAGCCGGTCGGAGAGGAGCCGAAGCTGCAGACGATCACTTACTAGGCGCCGGGGCCGTACAAATGTGCCCGCCGGTTCGTTACCGGCAGTGAACTATTCCTGCCGGTCTAGTTCCTTTCGCAACCGGTCCACTTCTTTTTCCAAAGCGGACATCTTCAGTTCGCGACCGACGACGACTTCCGCAAAGCGTTCCAGTTCACTGACGGTATCTTGCAGGGATTTCTGTGATGTTCGTAGATCGCCGACCGCGTGCTCATAGTCCTGGACTTTTTGCTTCAAATCTTCATTCAACCGCTGGATTTGCTCTTGCGCCTGCATCCATTGCGTGTGGTCACGCATAATCTTTCCAAACCCATGGAGCGTGGAATCTCGTAACGCGATCGTGACGCCGCTCACCCGGAGACGGCTGCCGTCCTTTCGCACGGCCCACCGATCATCCGAAGCCTGACCAGTCTCCGCGGCTTGTTTCAGCTCTTGCTCAGGAACGCTCTGTTGGACCTCTTCGGCAAGAAAAATTGTCGAGAAGGGCCGGCCGATAATCTCTCCGGGCTGATAGCCCAACAACCGCTCGGCGCCCGGGTTCCACGTTTCGATTCTCCCTTCCGGGTCCATGATGAAGACGGCGTAATTCTGGACATTCTCGACGAGCAGACGGAGAAGGAGCGCGCGCCGTCCGGTCTCTTGATCAGCATGGTTCGCCATACAGACAGAGTGTAAGGCATGGGGGAAGGGCTGGATATCAGCTTCATGTCTACGAGGAAACACTGTGTCGAGAATCTTAACAATGGTCCAAGGCCGGCGCGGCATGCTGTTGTCTCGCGCTCTCGCGCTCCGGCTCTGCAGGCTATGACCGGTTCGGGTTGGCCTGGCGCTTCGAGGTGTGCTGGAAGATGCACTTCGGGCAGGTGTAATGGATGAACGTTCCGCCGGCCACGAGCCGTTTCATCATCGTGACCTTGCACCACGTGCAGACACGGTCTGGTATAGTGTATAGCGTTGCCGCATCCGGCGGCGGTTGATTTTGAGACGACGAGGGCATAGCGCATTCTCTCCAACCACGGGCGGCATGTCAATCAAACAGGAACGACTGGACAGGGGGCGGGCGCTTGTATATAGTGCGGCCCCATTGTCTCGGCCATTACCTACTCATAACACCGGAGGTCATCTGATCGATGAATGTATCGCTGGGCTCTGACGAGACGATCGCACCACCCATGGCTTCCCACTCTTCAGCGGCGCGTAGGCGCGACGAGCTGATTGGGGAGGGGAAAGCATGGGGTCTATCCATGGCCGTCGATCTTCAGGACTGCCGGCCGGAGACCATCCGGGACCGTGAGCACATCAAAGCCTATGTCATAGCTCTGTGCGAGCTGATCGGCATGAAGCGATACGGCGACTGCCAAATCGTCCATTTTGGTGAAGGGCGGGTGGCGGGATACTCGATGATCCAGCTCATCGAAACCTCACTGATCAGCGGACACTTCGCGAATGACACGAACCGCGCCTATCTCGACATTTTCAGTTGCAAGGGCTACGACCCATCTGTCGTCGAAGCGTTCTCGAGAGACTTCTTCGGCGCGCTGAAGAGCACGGCGTCGGTGACGTTACGATATTAGCCGACCGGTCGATCTTGTAATCAGAGAGGACCCTGAAGCGTGAGCCTCACGTCGGTCAAAGAGTTCTTTCGCCGCCTTCCGGAAAAATTTGATCCGGAAGCCGCGGACGGGTTGTCCGTGGTCTACCAGTTTGATCTCAGCGGGCCCCAAGGCGGCCAGTACAATCTCGTCGTCGAGGACGGCGCCTGCACGGTGAGCGAAGGAAGCCATCCCGACCCCCAGGTGATTTTTTCCATGACCGGAGAAGACTGCTTAGGGGTCCTCAGTGGAAGGCTGGACGGGCAATCCGTCTTCATGTCCGGCCGATTGCGGGTGAGCGGAGACTTCGGGCTCGCGGTTCAGTTGAAAACCATCTTCCCTTCCGTCCACTAGCTCGCCTGGGTCATATCCTCGGTGATAAATCTGGCTGGTCGCGTGCCGGATTCCACTCGGCGCTGATCGCTCACACGCCGACCGGTTTCTCCATGGGTTGCGGGAGCACGTCAATTTCTCCGTTTCTCTCCGCGTCGGCTTCTCCGAGTTCAGGATCAGACCTTCTCGGGAACCGTTCCTCCAGCATCAAGTACAAGGTCGGGATCAGAAAGAGCGTCAGCATGGTCGAGACGCTCAGGCCGCCGATCACGGCGCGCGCCAACGGGGCATTCGTCTCCCCGCCGGTGCCGAGCCCGATCGCCATGGGCAGCAGACCGAAGACGGTGGCCAACGAGGTCATCAAGATCGGCCGCAACCGCGTTCGCGCGGCCCGCACCACCGCGTCCCGGAGCGCGATGCCGCGCCGCCTGAGCACGTTGGTGTAATCGACGAGCAGCACGCCGTTGGACACGACGATACCCAGCATCATGATGACGCCCATGAACGAGGTGGTGGACAACGTCGTGTTGGTCAGAAACAGGATCAAGATGACGCCGGGCAGGCCCAGAGGTACCGAGAACATGATGATGAAGGGATCGATCAGCGATTTAAACTGGGCCGCCATGACCATGTAGACCAGCAGCACGGCCAGGACCGTCGCGAAGATCAAGCCCTGAAACGTTTCGCGCTGCTGCCGGATCTGGCCGGCCAGCCGTATGCTGAAGCCCGTCGGCAACTGCAGGGCGGCAAAACGGGTTTCCAGTTCCTCTGCAATGGCGCCCAGGTCGCGGTTGACCGGGTTGGCCGTGATGTGAATGACTCGCTGAAAATATTTTCGATCAATCTTCACCGGTCCCGCATTTTGGCGCACGGTGGCGACGTTCTTGAGCAACACCGGCTGCCCGGCCTTGGTGGTCAATAAAATGTTGTCCAGGTCGATCAGATCCTTCCGAGATAATTCCGCCAGCCAGGCGCTGATGTAGTATTCGTTGCCGTTTTGCGGGTCCGTGAAAATGATCGGGTCGGTCTGCCCGTTGCCGTTGAGCGAGAACAACACGGCATTGGCGACATCCGTTTCGCTCACCCCCAGGAGCGCCGCCTTCTCACGGTCCACATTGATATCCAGTTCCGGGTAATTTTCCTCGCGGCTGACCTCGATATCGGCCAGCCCGGGGGTTTGGTGCATGACTGCTTCCACCTGCCGGATGGCGCCGCGGGCCTTTTCCAGATCGTACCCGTAAATCTCCACGTCTACCGCTTTCTGAGAGCCAAAACTCGTCACGCGTTTGACCAGGCCCCCGGGATCAAAGAACATGGCCACGCCGGGAAACAGTTTGAGGATCTTGGGCCGCACCTCGTTCATGACCTGGACCTGGGAGCGGCGGCGCTTGTCGGGCGAGACGAGATACACCTGTACCACCGACGTGTGCGGGCCGGTGTTCTGATTGAACAGGGAGGATCGGCCCTGCGCCAGGACCCCCGTGCTGGACACAATGGTTTCCAACTCGTCCGGGGCAATGGTCTCTCGAATGACACGCTCCACTGCCGCCACTTGCTGTTCGGTTTTCTCGACCCGCTGACCGACGGGGGCGCGCACGACGATGCGAAATTGGCTCTCGTCCGTCACGGGAATGAATTCCGTGCCGATGAAGGGGAGCAGGGCCAAGGAACCCAAAAAAACGGCCAGGATCGAGCCGATCAACGCCCGGCGATGCGCCAGCGCGGACGACAGCATCTGCTGATAGCGGGCATCCAAGGCTTCATACTTCGCTTCGCTCCAGGCCATCAGCCTCACCCACCAATGCGGCATATTGCGATGAGCTTCCCGTTCCGGCCTGAGGAATTTCAAGCAGAGAGCCGGGGTGACGGTGCGCGACACGAAAAACGACGTGAATAAGGCGATGGCAATGGTAAAGGTGAGCGGAATGAACAGCAGTTTGGCGATGCCGACGACAAACAAAATCGGCAGGAAGACCACGACCGTCGTGACGGTCGAGGCGAAGATCGGCATGGCGACCTCGCGCGCCGCTTCCAGGATCGCTTCCCAGCGCCGCTGTCCGGTGTTGAGGTGGCGTTGGATGTTTTCCAGCTCCACGATGGAATCATCGACCAGGCGCCCGACCCCCAGCGCCAATCCCCCCAAGGTAAAGACGTTCAGCGTCTGACCGGTGAAATACAGGAGAATAAACGTCACCATGATCGACAGGGGAATCGCCACCGAGATGATCATGGTGCTGGTGAGATTGCGCAGGAAGATCAGGATCACCGCGGCCGCCAAGATCGAGCCGTGCAGAGCCTGTTCCATGAGATTATTGATGGATTGGCGAATGTAGACGGACTGATCGAACGACACGCCCAGCTTGACGCCTGACGGGATGCCGATCATGTTCGGGAGCGCGCGGCGCAGCGCGTCGACCACCCCAACCGTGTTGGCTCCCGGTTGCTTGTTGACGCGGAGGTAGACGGCGCGCTGGCCGTCGGTGCGAACGATGTTCGTCTGGATATCCGATGCATCAGTGACGGTGCCGAGATCGCGAACGCGGACCGGGTTCCCCAACTCATTGACCTTGACGATGACGTCATTGATCGGCTCGACCGTCTTGAATTGGTTGTTGGTGAAGACATTGTAGTCCAGATTGCCCGCCTTGATGTCGCCCGACGGCAAAATCAAGTTGGAGGCTTTGACCTCTCGCACGACGTCTAGAATGGACAGCCCGCGGGCGTTGAGCAGCGCGGGGTCCAGGTTGATGTTGATCTGGCGGACCCTGCCGCCTTCCACGGTTGCCGCTGCCACGTTCGGGAGCTGTTCAATTTGAGGGGCGATCGTGTTGAACGCGAGGTCGTACAGGGCGCGCTCATCCAAATTGCTGCCGGAGACCGTGACAAAGGCCACCGGAATGTTGGACACGTCGAACTTGACGATGAAGGGCTGCAGGATGCCGGGCGGCAGACCATTGAGGATTTGGGTGACCCGCTGCATGACCTCCATCTGCCCGACGTTGATGTCGGCGCCCCAATTGAACCAGACCTGCACCGCGCCGATACCATGTTTGGCGAACGATTCCACGTGCTCGACGTTGGACGCCGAGCTGACGGCCTTCTCGATCGGATAGACGACGCTCTGCTCGATGTCGAGCGGCGGGGCGCCCTTGTACACGACTCCGACAAAGGCGACCGGCACTTGAATGTTCGGAAAAAGATCGACGGGGAGGCGTTCGAGCGAGGTGGCGCCCAGCACGACCATGGCCAGGGACAACATCAGAATGCCGACTCTGTTTCTGAGGGCGAGGAGCGTCAGCCACATCTTGAAGAATTTTCTGATTTGCTGATTTGACGATTTGCTGATTTGAAGAAAATCATGAAATCACCAGATCACCAAATGATATTTACAATGATTGAAGCGGGCGCGCGTCCACCGGCGTGCCGTTGCCGACCAGGTCCTTGCCGGACACGATGACGTGCTCCGTGCCGGTCAGGCCCTTGATGATTTCGATTCGATTCTCGACCCGGCTGCCCGTCTCGACCACGACTTGGGACGCTTTGCCGTCCTTGACGACATAGACGTACTGAAGATCTTCAAGACGAGTCAGCGCATCAACCGGGATTTGAATCGCGTCATGACGGCTGCCCACGACCACCTCCACCCGCGCGAACATGCCGCCCTTGAGCGCATGGTCCGAGTTCGGCAGGTCCACTTCCACCGTCATGGTGCGGGTGGCGCGGTTCAATGCCTGCACGACCCGTGTGACCTGCCCCTCGAAGACGCGATCCGGATAGGCCTCTGCTCGGACTTCGGCTTTCTGCCCGATCTTGACCAACGGGATGTCTTTCTCGACGACTTCGATGAGCGTCCGGACCTGATCGATTTCATGCAGCATGAGAATGCCCCGTGAAAAGGTCGACGTGCTGCCCGTTGACCCGCTCACAAACGAGCCCAGGTCCAGGTTTCGTTCGGCGATGTACCCGGCGAACGGCGCCCGGACGTACGAATAGGTCAGGTTGGTCTCGGCTTGTTGTAAGGCCACTTCCATTTGCTTGACCATGGCCTTGAACGATTCGATCTGGGCCACAGCCACGTCGTAGTTGACCTGAGCCGTGTCCACATCTTGCTGTGAGACGAACTGCTGCGTGATCAGCGACGTCATTCGATCGAGGTTCAGTTTTGCGTTACGGATGTTGGCCTCTTGGCGCAAGACGTCGGCGCGCGTGGCGGCCAGATTGGCCTTGGCTCGATTGACGGCGTGCACATAGTCGGTGTGGTCGATCTCGACGAGGAGTTGATTGGCTTTCACGAAATCGCCTTTGTCGACGTAGAGCTTGGCGATGTATCCGTCCACCCGCGAGAAGATGTTGACCTGCTGAAAGGGTTGGATGTCGGCGGTGTAGGGAAGCCGAATGTGGAGATCTTCCCGGATCGGCTGCGCCGTTCCGACCGTGATGACGCGACCTTTCCGAGCGTCGCTTTTCGCGCCGCTGCTGGTCAGCCGGAAGGTGATGAGGCCCACCAAGACCAGCACGAAGACGGCCGCCACGGTCGCAATCGGATGTCGGCGAATCCGGTTCATCGCGCCGCGGCTCCCTTCCGCTTGCCGCTCCGTACCCTGGCGCGGATGCCGTCGAGAAAGAGCGTGACAAAGGTCGCCACGGAATCTTCGGGTGAGCAATGGGTGGGGACGCGAAAGATTTCATGGAGCAACCGGTGATGCGCCACCATGCCCATGAACGCCCGGGCAACCACGAGGGGGTCCACAGGCCTGAAGGCGCCGTCCCGAATTCGCCGATCGATGTAATTCGACAGATAGTCGTAAAACATGCGGTGCTGGCTCAGAAAAAACATGTCCGATAGTTCGTGTCCTTCCAGCGCGCTGAAGAGGAGTAAGCGCAGCAGGGTCGGGTCGGCGCCTCGATGGATCCGATAGCTCGCGATCAGGGTAAAGACCCGGGCGTCGTCCCGTTTTTTTGCAGCATCCTCGACGACTTCGAGGAGCTGAGAAATCGGCGCCTTTTCCGCGAGAATCGCCGCGTACAACGCGCGCTTCGTCGGGAAATACTTGAACAGCAGAGCCTCGCTGATCCCGGCGGTCTTGGCGATCTCCCGCGTCGTCGCGCCTTTAAAGCCGTTGGCGGCAAACAAGGCCGCCGCCGCGGCAATGATGCTGGCCTGGCGCTCCTGGCGAGAAAACCGGACCGATTCCGTCTCTTTGGGTTTCTTCATGACCAACCAAAAGTGAGTAAGTGGTTACTCACAAGACTTTACCATAAGCTGCTGCGAGGGAAAAGGCCTAAGGTTCGATCACTATTTTCAAAATCGCATGACTGGCCAGAAGTGACCGGTCAATTTTTAACTGGCTTTGCCTTACCCTCTCAAAAAAGTTAAAAAAGTTTTTCGATTCAGCCATCGAGAAATCCTAAGCCAATGCTCTAATGAAAGGACAATCTTTTGAGAAAAACAGATGAGATTGTCATGATACCCCTCAAAGTCGAACACTTTTTGCGTAACGCGTTGGGCTATAAATCTACACACGGACTGGCTGGAAGTTCCTCAAAAAGAGAATGGACAAAACAATGCAGACGCTTGGTGACTCATCTAGAAATATATCGACGCGAACATTGACACTGACAAAATTCACTTTGAACGAATCAAACTGCAAATTGATCAAATGAATGAGGCTCTCGGTTCTGAAGCAGCATTTTCCCGAGACCAACCTTATCGTTCGAGAATGTGTGAACGGAGGGACTTTTGAGTTGAGCGATGACGAGAAAGATTTGAATGCTTGGGAACTCAAACCTCAAGAGTTCATTAAATGGTTGAGAGGCGCTTCCCTCTACCATCTATGAAAAACTATATTAGGTTTACAGAATACAGATTCTACGTGAATGCTTAAAAGATCAGCTTCTGAGCTTGGCCCAGGCCTGCTGGTATTCTTCGAAAGAGTCGACTTCCATCCAACCCTTGAAGATGGGGACGCAATTGACGGTATGGCCGGTGTCGATGAGTTCCTGAATCAGGTCGGTGAACGAGGCGCGGCTGACCGCGCCGGATTCGTGAAAACCTTTGGCTTCGTATGTCTTCAGCGCGTCGCGATAGGCCCGCGTGAACAGGTCGATCCCTTTGTCGGAGAACATCGCCATGCCGATGAACTCGCCGTGGGCGTCCCCGTGCGGAACATGCTGCCCGATTTTCAACACGCGGTTCTGTTCGTCGGGCATCACGTAGCGGAATAAGTAGCTCTTGCCGGGCGGATCTTGCAGCATCACCAGATCGGGACTGATGGGCCGTTTCGTTCCGCCGTGCTGTTGCTGTTCATACCAAGCCAGATCCACGACCAGCGTGATATCCGCCGGGCTCTTCAGCAATTTTTCGAGGACGGCCGTTTCGAAGATAATATCCCCGTACAGCACCAGGCAGCGCCCCTTCATTTCGTTTTCGGCGCAGAACAGCGAGAACAATTCGCCCGTTTCTTCATAGCGGTCGTTGTCGTAGTACCGGATGTTCGGCAGCGTGATCGCTTCCTTCTTGTATCCGCGGACAAGGGCGATGTCCTTGATGTTGCATTCGTTCAAGGCCGAGACCTGGCGTTCGAGAATCGTCTTCCCCTTGATATCCAACAGACATTTGGGTTTGTCCTCGATGAGCGGCAGCAACTGCTTTTCAAAGCCCGCCGCCGCGATGATCGCGGTCAGTTTCTCACCGCCGACCGGCAGGAACCGGCGTTCGTCCTCCTCCATCTGAGGGACCCCGACGAGGTCGTAGACCTCTTTCAGCTTCACAATGCGGTCATTGACGGAACCCGGGCGCGTATCGCGCTTGATGACGTCCAGCGCGTCGCGCATGGCCTTGATCCCGGCGCGAATCGCCTGATTGGCATAGATGACGAGCTTGAAGCCGGCGTCTTCCAACTCAGCCGCAGTGACGCCGTCGAAAATCGTCGGAACGACCACCAAGGGGACACGGCCGGACCAGGCCTTGGCCACCGCCTTGAGTTCATCGAACGTGGGAGATTTCGAATGGATCAGGACCGCATCGGCCCCCGCTGCCGCGTACGCCTCCGCCCGCGAGAGCGCTTCCTCTTGTCCCCATCCGGCGATTAACGCTTCCGTCCGTGCAATGACCATGAAGTCGGGCACGGTTTGCGCGGCTTTGGCGGCCTTGATCTTTCCGCAGTGCTCTTCGACTGAGATCAATTCTCGGCGGACTCCCGCGTAGAAGCTGCAGCGTTTGGGGAAGACGTTATCTTCAATGCAGATGGCTGCAACCCCGGCCCGCTCCCGATCGGTGACCGTTCGCATCACGTTCAAAGCGTTGCCGTAACCGGTATCACAATCGGCGATGAGGGGGATCGTCACCGCCTCAGCCATGTTTCGTTCCACGTCGAGCTGTTCGGTGGGAGTGATGAAGCTGGCGTCGGGAATGCACTTCAGCGCGGCAGAAATTCCGAAACCGCTGGCCCAGACCGCATCGAAGCCGGCCTGCTGGATGAGTTTGGCGCTGAGCGCATCATGCGCGCCCACGGCTTTGATGATGCCGGGGCGCTGAAGGAGCGCTCTGAGTTTTGTCGCGTTATGCATCGCGCGCCACTATGCGAAAGCGGTCATCGCGTTGTCAATACAAAATTACTCTTCGGCAGCTGAAAAAGGCTCATTTCACCCACCACCCCAGACGCGCCATCTCCCGAGCTTCGTTCTCGGATCGAAAAAATCCTCCACGTACCCCACGGGAGGAAGTGCGTCTCGGCGCGCTTGGGGCAGGGCGGGTGAAAATAATTACGCCTGCGCTTTTTTCTCTCCTGCGGCCTTGTTGGATAGCCTTTTTGAGCAGCCGTGGGGGATCAATTAGGAGCTGTCGGGAAGGGAGTCCAAAAACCGGGGCGACAGCATGCGGCTGTCGAATGAAAGAAATCCTCGTTCACCTTGAGACTGATACGTCACGTTGATTTCCGTATCCGTGCCTCGCCAATTGTATTGCTGGTTTAAGCCACGCGTCATCTGGCCGGGTATTCGCTCGATCGCCCCATATTGTGATTCGAGGTAAGACAGGATCCGGTCGTGGTTGGCTTTCCCTCGATAGCGAATGATCACCCTGGCAAATTGATCCTCGACCGCCAAAAACCGCATCATGTCCACATGCGCGTCGGCGAACGGCAGCGGTCCGTCTTTGTGAGTGTACTCTTTGATGGCCCCATTGGAATTCGAGAGCGTCATGTCCTGCCGCTCGGCGAGTGAGGAGCCCCATGGGATACCGAGAAATGCGTTGGGGTCGTTTCGAAGATTGATAGCTGCGGTTGCGGTAGCGGCCAGCACGAGGATGGCCGCGCCAAGCAAGAACCAACCTTCAGCTGTGCGTGTGGCGATGCGCATCCAAGTGTTGCGGCGAATAACCGGCCTCATGTGCATTCAACACCGTGCGACAGTACCATGATTGCTCGGTGGGGGCAAGGTAAACGCCTTGTGAATCGTTCCCTCGCCCGTTATAATGCGGCGCTCAGCGCGCAGGCTCGTGGCCAAAGGCCGGAGATCTCGCCCCTTGCCTCGCGCCTGCACCGAGGGTGGCCATGATCGACAGTGACGATTTCGTACAAGCCTTGCAAGAC
>JBOHOS010000607.1:0-3339 GCA_050731295.1 Nitrospiraceae bacterium
GCGTATCTCCCGCAAAGGCCGAAGTCGATGCGGCAATGACCATCCACAGGATCAGCAGTCTGTGAGGTAGCATCGTAATGTCTCCTTGTCATGCCCCATGGACACAATTGAATAGCACACGGTGGTAGGAGCAACCTCATTTTTCCTTGTGTGAGGTGACGTCTGGTGGAAATTACGTGGATAGTCGTCAACGATGATAAACTGCCGGCTCATTCCAGAGCGAGACATTGCGCGCATATTAAAGTCTTGTCAACAGGGGTGTAAATGGATGTCAACCCAATTTAGAAATGTCCTCTCCCAAAGTACGCGCCGCCCGCCGCGCCAAGGCGTCCCGTTAAGCCGAAGCCGACTCATCCGTGGCATCGCCGTCCATCTGGAGCAACGATCCGGCATGCGCCTTACGTTCCCGACACGCCCGATGCGGGGGTGCCCGCCGCTCAACAGCGCTGTTGATGTGGCAGGTGCTCAGCAAACAGCGAGCCAAAGAAGAAACAGCGGCAGGCTGCCACGCCAACTGCTCAGAAGAAAAAGTATTTATTCTGCCGGAACAAACACTGGAAGGATGCGAACGAGTCGGGACGCGCGATGACTGTATCTGAAAAAGTACGTGGCGGTATGAAATCGGATACGGAATTTTCCTATTGAATCGAAACTTCTTCCGGAATGGATCGAGCGCGGAGTTCTGCGCGCCGGTTTGGAGGCCGCCTGCTTCATTCTGATGAAGTAAATCGTATCTCCATCGATACTTGCTGGTATCGGTTAGGATTCATAAATATTGTGTAATGAATTGACTTTCCAACGTGACCACGCGCGCGCTTTTCCATTCTCCCCGTAAGAGCGTTTATTCTTCGTCAGAAGCTACTTCTTCTTCGAGGGAATGACTTTTGCCTATGCAGGCAGCGTCGCCTGCAGGGATAAAAGCAGAGCAGGCCGGTGGCGAACCGTCCTGCCACCTAAGAAATGTAGGGGACGCACGGAGCACATAGGACGTTCTCAAAGGAGCTGAACATGTCACGGACTGCCACGGCGTGGTTATCGATTGGACTTTCGATTCTTGTACAAATCGCGGGCGGCGGCGGTGTCGTGTTCGGTCAGGGAAGCGCTCACGATAGATTGGTCCCCATACTCTGGAATAACGGCAAGGTTTATTTCTTTCACGGCAGTGACTATTCCCGCTACGACGCAAATAACGACAAAGCCGATGAAGCGGATGGCAATGGGAACCCCTATCCGCGAGCGATTGCCGGAAGCTGGCCCGGGCTGTTTTCAGAGAATATCGACGCCGCTGTGTTTTGGCCTGCTCCTCCTCCTCACACTAGTACACCCAAGACGGTTGCCTACTTCTTCAAAGGCAACCAGTTCATGCGTTATGACGTGACGGCGGACAGGGCGGATCCGGATGATGGTACCGGCAGACCCTATCCTCAACCCATCTCTCTGAAGTGGCCGGGGGTGTGGCCGGATAGAGTGGATGCGATTCTGGTGTGGCCAACGAAAAGAAATGGCCGTACCGTCGCGTACTTTTTCAGAGGCAGCCAGTATCTTCGGTTCGATGTCCAAAACCACCGAACAGATCCCGGGTACCCGAAACCGATCGCCGGCAATTGGCCCAATTTTAAATTTCCTAATGGAGTCGACGGCGCTGTGGCATGGCCGAACAAAATAGAGGGCAAGACCGTTGTTTACTTCTTTAAGGGCAGTCAATACATGCGGTATGACGTTGATGCGGATCGCGCCGATGATCAAAGCCAAGGCGGGCTACACTACCCGGCGTTGGTTCAGGGAAATTGGCCCGGGCTCTTCATCGCGAAAGGGCCGGCAGGTCAGAACCCCGAAGTGGAAATCGAGATCAACCAGACGGCGGCGGATACCGATGACTATGTGACGTGGGCTCCAACCTTCAGCCGTATCCGGATCAAGCCCGGAACATCTCAGGGAGCCAACGTCACGGTGGTCCTGACCAACGACGCTCCCGCTGCCATTCCCTCGGGCGGCGATGTCCTGTTCGCATCATCGCGAACCCCTTGGCCGATCAATACGACCGCCACGTCGGAAAACGTCACGCTGACGTTGCCGGCGAATAGTGATTGGGTTCCCTTCGTCGTGGCTGGAAAGTTTGGCAGGCCCAGTACCAATGATAAAGATGCCGTGATGGAAGCGCATCAGAATACGGCGACCGGTCCCGTTCTGGGTACCAAAGCCCTAATGGTGCGGGTGAGAAAGGATGCCAATACCCTCACCCCGGGTGAGCGAGATCGGTTGTTGCAAGCGATGCGGAGCTTACGGAACGGCGGGCAGTATGTCATGTTCCAAGAGTTGCATCGTTTATCGGCGATCGCCGGTGACGAGTCCCATAGCCAGCCTGCATTTTTACCGTGGCATCGCGCGTTCATTCTACAGATCGAACGGGCGCTACAGGGGATCGATCCGAGCGTCACCTTGCCCTACTGGAACTGGGATTTTGCGGCGCCGAATGTGTTCAACGCCGACTTCCTGGGCGCCGGTCGAGGCGGGGCCAGCTTTGTCGATGAACCTGTCTTCTCGGCGACCAATCCGCTGAATGGCTGGAACACCGATTTACCCTTTAGCGCAGGCAGGCTGAGCCGCCGGACATTCGATCAAACGGTGGCGCCGTCAGCCAGCATGAATCCCCTTTCTTTTCGCCCGTTGATCGATCCCGCCGGAACGGGCGGCGGTCTCGAGAACTCGGCGAATTTCGGCCCTCGATTCCCCGACACCGCGGCGAGCAATCCGGCGTTCAGTGTGAGAGTCGAACGGGAGTCGCATGACCTCGCCCATAGTTGGAGTTGCGGATCGGGTCATTTGGTGACCCCTGTACGATCGGCGGCTGATCCTCTCTTTTATCTTCTCCATGCCCAAGTTGACCGCCAATGGGCCTTCTGGCAGAACCGGCAGAATCGCCATGGCGTCGGGGCCGGCGGCGGAACGGTCTCGTTTCCAGCGCCGGCGCACTACGACAACGCAGGAAATTGGAACGACGCGGGGGTGACGGCTTGGCAGCGAGGGTCCTTTCTTGAAGACACCATGTGGCCCTGGGATGGGACATCAGGTCCGGCAGGGGCGAGCGGGCGTGATGCGCGTCCTGTGAATCAAGGAGGCGTGCCTGGAGATACGGAAGCTCCGGACAATCTCCCCGCAAGTCGGCCCCTTGTGGCCAGAACCCCGTTTCCGCCGTCTGCCATCGCAAACCTATGGCCGCCGGCTCCGACAGCGGTGAGAGTACGACACGTCATTGATTACTTGGGCAAGTTCAATCCGGCCAACGGCCTGGGAGTCAGCTATGACGATGTGCCGTATTAAAGGCCGTTCCCTATGAAG
>JBOHOS010000608.1:0-9162 GCA_050731295.1 Nitrospiraceae bacterium
GCGTATCTCCCCGAAGTCGGCGATTTCGCCACGGCCGGAGCAGTGAACTTTAAGACGCGCGAGGTGGTCAAAGAAGGAATCTTACAATCAGCCGGCGGCCAATTCGATACACAGCGGCATTTGTTGATGCTGTCACCGACCAAAGACAAAGTTCGCACGCTTTTCGCCGCCGAGGGCTATTACACAAACGGTCCATTCATCAACGACAATCGATACTTCCGCGGGAACCTCCTCGGCAGGATGACACTGAATCCAACGATCCGGTCCGAGCTCAGCATCACAGGAACCTTCAACCAAGCGCAGTGGAACGGATCCGGAGAAATTCCGCTTCGCGCGGTGACCGACGGCACGATTGATCGGTTCGGAGCTATTGATCCGTCTGAGGGAGGGAAAACGATTCGAAGCACCGGCCGCTTGAATTATCACTATGATACGACCTCCGGTGGGCGATTCTTTGCCAACGCCTACGGTCAGTACTACAAGTTCGATCTCTACACCAATTTCACATTCTTCCTGAACGATCCGGTCAATGGCGACGGCTTCCAGCAATCCGATCGCCGAGTCATGTATGGCGGAGACACGGGATGGCGACAAGCGTTGGATCTCTTTGGCATCCCTAGTGACGTCACCGCAGGCATCCAAAGCCGCATCGATGATATCCATGTGCGGCTGGGACCTCAAATGACACGAAATCCGTTGGGCACGACCGTGGACAGCGACGTACTCGAAGCGTCCTATGCGCCTTTTCTAAAAGCGGAGTTTCAGCCCACGCAGTGGTTGCGATTAGCCGGTGGTGTGCGAAGCGAAATTTTCACCTTCAACGTTCGAAACCGCTGTCCGGATTGCCCCGAACAGCCCGCCGGGAGAACGTCCGCCGGCCTGGTGTTGCCCAAAGCCAATCTCATTCTCGGACCTTGGTTCAATACGGAATTTTTTGCGAACTATGGAGAGGGCTTTCACAGTAACGATGCGCGTTCGGCCGTGACTCCCGGATCTTCTCCCCTGGCCCGGGCAAAAACGTACGAAGTGGGCGTTCGATCCAAGCCGATGGGGGCGCAGGGAATCGAGTTGATTGCGACGTTGTGGGCCGTCGATCTTCAATCGGAGTTGGTGTTTGTGGGGGATGAGGGGACGACGGAAATTCGGGGGCCCACGCGCCGTCGCGGGGTGGAGATCGCAGCGCGAGGGCAGATCATCGGTCCCCTGTACGTGAACGGGAGCTTTACATGGGCAAAAGCCGAATTCCGTAACGGCGATGCGATTCCGTTGGCTCCGGAATTAACCGCCTACGGCGCGCTCATCTTACGATACCCCGAGGGGCTGACGACACAACTGCAGGCGACCTATTTCGGAGTCCGACCATTGACAGAGGATCGGAGTTTCAAGGCTCCCTCATGGATCGACGTCGATCTATCCACCCGCTATAGACTGCCTGTCAAGCTTACACACGGCCGGTTGGAAGCGTTTCTCTTCATTCAGAACCTCTTCGATACGAAGTGGGAACAAGCGGTGTTTGCCTTCGAGTCACGCTTGAGAAACGAGACCGCAGGGGTGACAGATATTCATTTCGTTCCCGGCAATCCGCGCTTTGTCATGGGGGGCCTGGCATGGTATTTTTAGCCGGCGGCTGAAAATGCAGCAGCGTTCTCAGTCGCTCAAACATCCGGCCGCCTCACCACTCGGCGGCGCGCACAGACGTAGTGTCACTTATTCGTGACACCGTGCGCCCATCAACGCACTCACTCTGTACGCCTCGGGGGCCTCGCTCCTTGCGGCCTTGCTGGACGTCATTTTGAGCAGCCTCTTAAGTCTGAAGTGAGACATGCGGATACTTGATGAAGAAAACGATAAGCAGCTTAACGGCTTCCATATATGATGAGAAGAAACTCGAAGGGTTTCATGAGCGTTCAAAGAAGCTCATTAGAGAAGATATAGGCCACTTCTTTCACCTCGTATGAGTAAAGTCTCCCCTGAAGCAAGAATTCTCACGCGGGCTTATTTCAATCGTCCCGCGTTACGGGTAGCCCGAAGCCTGCTCGGTAAATATTTAGTGCGGGGGATCGACACCGGATTGCTTGCCGGTCGGATCGTAGAAGTCGAAGCCTACGTAGGCCCGCAGGATCTTGCCTGCCATGCATCCAAGGGAAGAACGAAACGGACGGACGTTCTGTTCGGTCCGCCCGGCGTCGCTTACGTCTACCTGATTTACGGGATGTATTATTGCTTCAACGTCGTCACGGACCGAGCGGGATATCCTGCGGCTGTCTTAGTGCGCGCGATCGAGGTCTATGAAAACCCGGCGCAGACCGGATCGAAGCCGGCGGAGAGCCAACCAGTACTGATCGATGGCCCGGGACGACTCTGTCGGTTTCTTCAGATTGACCTCAGTCTGAATCGCTGGGACTTGAGCGTCGGGCAAACGTTGTGGATCGAGGATCGGGGGGAACGACTTCGCTCTGCTGAGATCGTCGCGACACCGAGGATCGGCGTCGACTACGCCGGTGAATGGGCGACGAAGCTCTATCGGTTCCGCATTCAGCGAACCGTTTCCCGCCGCTCCAGCCGGTCTCCGCAATGACGCTCAATGATCGTGCTCATGATGCTCATCGTGGCTATGTTGGTGCGCGTGGGCCTCCGCCGGATGGGTATGCCCATGGGCATGCGTGGCTTCACTGCCCGTGTGTTGGTGCTGATGATGATCATCATGCGAATGCTCGTGCGAATGCGTCAACGGCTTATGCGCATGGGTATGTTGATGATCTGCCATATCCACACCTCCTCACAAACATGACAACGCGAGCCGGCGGGATTATCCCACCGTGCAAGGATAATTTCAACGCAGTCGAACTTCTCACGGCCGGCCTTCTCCAAGCGTGTCCGACTTCATCAGCTCACGCAGCACGCTGGTCGCATACGCGCCTGGGGGGAGGCTAAACGACAGCTTCAACGTGGTCCCGTTCAGGAACCACGTGAGATCTTCCGGCCGAACGCGCAGGGGCCGGCGCTCACCGCGAAAGCCGCATGCCGCGGCCGCTTCAGAGAGTGACTCCGGCGTCTCCCCCACCGCCGCGACGACCGCTCGTTCCAGCTCACCCGGCTCGCCAGACGCCCACGGCGAGCGCGATCCAAACAAGGGGCCCGTCGGGCTGATCTCAAATTGATCCGCGCGAGCTTGCTCAATCTCCGCCGTCTCCACCTGAAAACAGGCGCCATTGACGTGCTTCATCGCCCAGTCTCCGACGAGGATACGATCGATCCGGCCGAGCCGTGCGGCCAGGATGCGATTGAACAGGAGAGACTGGTACGCGTGGAGGTACCACAACCGTTGTTGTCTCGGCATGCGAGCCCGCCGGCGGGCATCGCGTAGCAGCGCGGCGCCCTTTTCATGATTCAGTCCGCTTCGTCCCTGTCGCTGGGGACCAAAATAGTTCGGCACACCCCGCCCGGCGAGCGCTTCCAAGATCGCGGGAACCGAGGCGGCGGCCGCGGCATTCACGTCCCGAATCACCAGCTCAAACCGGTTGCCGGAGTGATGGCCGGTCCTCAAGCGATTGCGATGCCGCCCCAACACGTCAATCGCGAGGATTCGATCATCGAATTGCAAACGGGCGATGGCATCCGTGTCAACTCCCTGCACCGACATCATTTGCGTCGTGACGGCTCGCGCATCTTTGAGACCGGCGACGCCGATGCACTTGGCCTTTACACCCAGCACCGACGCAACGTGCGACACCAGGTCCGGCGTTGAAAGGCCGCGCTTGGTCACCTTCAAGTACAGATGCTCTCCCTGACCACACGGCAAATAGAGCGGACGTTCCTCGACCCGAAAATCTTCCGGCTGATGCCGGACGACTCCTCCGATGCCGCTGATGCCGGCCGTCAAGAACGGCAGAGACTGATTGGTCCTTGTCATTGTATTGTCCACCGATCCTCCTATCGTGTTCCCATATCCACGCGTGAACAATCTTCGGCATGTTATACTGACGGCATCGACCGGGAGCGATTATGCGCCACCTGATATCCTCGCGGTTCTCTTTTGGTCTGCTCGTCCTCGCATGGGGACTCTTGGTTGCGGGCACGATTACGGCCGAGCCCGATGTCTTCGGCGCCTTCACCGCTCATATTCAGCTGCAGGTGCAAACCGACAAGCAAACCTTCGTCGTCGCCCAGCACTGCACTGAATGGTTTTACCGGCAGCTTCACAAGAAGCCGCCGAAGGCCATCATCGAAGGCGTCTCGTTCAGGCACGGCACGGCCGCCGGTGGCCGACTCGATGATGCATCAGAATGCCGCCTACGCTATCCTGATGGGCTGGAAGCTGCGCGCAAAGACTTCAGCGCGACCCAGTCGTGGCTGTCGGTCAGCCTGACCTTCTACGAATTTGCGCTCGTGGGAGATCGCGACGACGATGGCCGGTACAACGACGCCGAGTTGCAGGACATACTGGAATCCTTCGGGTTGCCGTTTAACGAGACCCTCCCGCCATCCGCTCACCTCGCCGTCCTGAACGCCCAATTCGATCAGATCCGCACGACTGCGGGGCTTGACGCCCTGATGACCGGAATGGGAATTCTGTACGATCGCGGCTATCGATTCACCGCTCGGGATCGCGCGGCCCTCAATCGAATCGCCGGCTAGGCGCTTGTCCGGCCAGATACGCCCACTCATTTCTTGCCCCCCTACACCATCCGTTCCAACGCTTCACGCGCTCGGCTGCGCACTGTCTGATCCCAATCTTCCTTCATCACCTGCGCCAGTCTGGGTTTCGCTTCATCCGCACGCATTCGCCCCAAGCCCAAAGCCGCGCACGCTCTCACATAGGCATGATCGTCTTCCAACGCCGTGATAAGGAGTGGCACGGCGCGCTTGTCTTGCAATACGCCGACGTAGCTTGCCGCCATCCCTCGAATTCGATGCTGCTTGTCGCCTTTGGCGCTCTTCATCGTCGACAGGAAGAGATCGACCAGGGCCGGGCCAACGCGCTCGAGACCTTCGATCTGATAACGATTGGTCTCGACCAGCGCAAACGCCAGATTGCGTCGCGTGTCAACCGCCTGCTCATGCTCAAATGCCTTCAACAACCGATCCAGTTTTCGACGCCGATCCCGATGCCGGCGGATCTTGCCGACCACGTTCCACAGGATCAGGGCGGCAAGCACGACGAGAAGCGCGATCGGGATGGTCTGTTCAACGAGATAATCCTGGGTTTCCGGTGAGAGGCGTTTCCAGATCCACACCCCCGCGATGATCAAGCCGACGAATATCAGTATCGTCGTCAGATTGGCTTGACCGCGTTGATCGAGCTTGTCCATCACCGATATCTTAGCTTGGATGATTCTCGAATTCCTACTCGTTCGCGCCCGCAGGCGAAGCGTCCAACGAGCATCCTCTTGACCATAATTCTAATTAGGACTAAAATCCGGATTGATGGATGTCCCCGATTTCAAAGACGATCCGTATCTGAAAGTTCTCCGCCCGCTGGTGGAAGCCTATCTCGCCCTTGCTCGGCAGGACAACCGTCACATTCGAGCCATGCGCTTAACCCCCTCTCAATTCGACGTGATCGCCACGCTGGGAGACACGGAGGGCATGACCTGCTCAGACTTATCGGCCGCAACGCTCGTGACGAAAGGAACGCTCACCGGTGTGCTGGATCGGCTGGAAACCAAAGGACTGGTCCGCCGCGACGGCGTGCAAGGCGACCGCCGGTGTACGAAGATTCGCCTGACGGAGAAAGGGGAAGCGCTCTTCGAAAGGACGTTTGCCGCACATGCGGCGTTCCTGCGACCATACTTCGAACGGGCGTTGACCCAGAAGGAAGCGGATCAAGCACGCGCTCTGCTGCTCCGCGTCCGCGACAGTTTTCTGCAATCGGACCCTGTGTAACCTACCGATCGTTCATCAATAGGACATAATCAAGAAGGGTGACCAAGAGGGTTTGAACAAGGCGCACGATGGAAAAGCCTGCCGACACGCACTATCCGATTCATGAACTCTTGCGGCGCCGGTGGAGCCCGCACGCCTTTGCCGACTAGCCGGTCTCGCCTGATACCCTACGAAGCCTCTTCGAAGCCACCCGATGGGCTCCGTCCTCCATAATGCCCAACCGTGGACGTTCCTTCTTACCACAACGCAAGATCAAGCCGAACACGCTCGCCTGCAGAGCTGCCTGACCGACGGAAATATCCGGTGGGCCCGGCAGGCGCCTGTATTGATGATCTCAGTGGCCAGATTGAATTTTGAGCACAATGGAAAACCTAATCGCCATGCCTTCCACGATGTGGGACTGGTCATGGCCAACCTTGTCATTCAAGCGCTGGAGTCCGGCCCGTTTGTTCATCAAATGGCAGGGATCCTGCCTGACAAAATCAAGGCGCTCTATCGCTTCCCGGATTCGTACGAGCCGGTGACTGGCATGGCGTTCGGGCTATCCGGGTGATCTCAAGACATTACCTGAAGATTTGCGGGCGAGTGAGCTTGCGCCACGAACGAGGATGCCGCTTACGAAATTCGTGTTCGCCCAACAGTGGGGTCACATGGCGTCTGTGGTGAACAAAGAGTCCGAGGCGGATCACACGAAGGGGGTGAGGGTTCGACAAGGTCGTATCACAGATCGATGGTCAAGCACACCGCGAGCGCTACAGCCGCCAGGCCGTTTGCTTAGTCACACTCGTGCTTTCGCTCTCCCCCCAAAATCTGGATGAAGCGAGCCAGCCGGGCGCCTTTCACCGGCTCATCGACTTTGCCGTAGATGGCGATCAGATTCTTGAGCGTGCGAATCAGAATCGCGCAACTGGGACTTCTCTGGAGATACTTTTCTTCAAATCCATATCCCGCCTGCATCAAGAACCGGGCGCAATCCTTCTCGGTCAAGAGCGCGCCGGCATTGAAGCAGTCCACAAAAATCTTGTACCGTTCTGATTCAAACTTGACCAAAAAATGCCCCGGCATCCCGATCCCATACAATGGAAGGCCCAAACGCCGCCCCACGAGCAAATACACGATGGACAGGCTGATCGGAATTCCCGTGCGGCGATCGATCACGCGATTGAGGTAGCTGTTATCGGCTTCATAATAATTCTTGGTGTTTCCGCGGAACCCGTGTTCAATAAAGAGATACCGGTTCAAGGTCTTGATGGCTTCTTCTCCCGATACCCGCCGTCCCATTCGATCGCGAACTTCCGTCGCCAGATCGTCGAGTTTTTGCCGGTAGGCCTCCGCGTCAAGATTGGGGAACGCGTACCGAGCGATCAGAAATGCCCCCCGTTCCAGATCGTCCAGATCGTCGGGCTGTCCGATGAGCAGACCCAACTCGTCTCCCAGCCGACCGCCGCGGATTTCATCTAAAATCCATTCAATACGCCTCGCCATATCGGGTTGTTCAAGTTCCGCTTCCAGCAAGAGAGGCACCGCCGAGTCGCCGATTTCGATCAGTTTGCCGCTGATGGTTCTCGCTATCCGGTCGTCTTCATCGGAGAGCAGACGAATCAAAGCCTTGATCTGGCTTTCACTGGCTACGATCACTGTTCACCTCTACTGATAATCTTGCGACACGAGCTGAATACATAAATTATACACTGCGGGCCTCACAGGAGAGGCATTGGATTCCATCAGCCCATCGATCGACGGAAAGCGTGGGCGCTTCCATAGAGGCAGAGGGCGTCAAAGGCCAGCATGATAATCACCACCATCCCCACGCGGGGCAGTGCCTCTCCCCAGCCTGAGAGAATGAGCGGGCGTACCGCATCGATGGCCCAGGTCATCGGATTGAACATGGCCAGGGCCTGCATCCAGACAGGCATGGCGGCTAACGGAACCAGCGCGGAACTCAGAAAGATCATCGGGAGGGACAGAAACCCAAGCACCGAAAAGAAATCGCCATGGCTTTTGACGGAAAAGGCCATAGCCATGGAAATCGCGGTCAATCCGACTCCAAAAAGCACGCCGATCAAAAGAATGACCGAGACTCCCAGCCAGCCGGTCGCCGGGCGCACCCCGAACAAGGAGGCCACACCGAGGATCACGAGAACTTGCAGCGAGGTGATGGTCATCACGAAAATGAAACGGCTCAAGATGACAGATGATCGGTGAATCGGCGTCGACATGAGCCGCTCGAGAAACCCATTTTCTTTATCAAACAGCAAATCCACGCCACCGGCCAGTCCATTGTTGAGGACGGTCATGACGACGACACCGGCCGCTAGAAAACTGATGTAATTGGGCGCCTGAACCACTTGCGTATCGGCGGCTCGTTGGAATAGATTCCCGAAAAAAATGAGCCAGAACAGCATCGGCTGCACCAGCGTGAACAGCATGCTGAACTTTTCGCGACTCAAGCGCCGCACCCACCGCATGGTCAACGCGCGAATTTCTTGGATGTACTGCTGCATCTCGGTGTAAGGCCTCGCTGGATGTCGTGAGGGTAATCCTAGGCGTCGTCCGATTTCGGGAACTCTTCGCGGATCGCATGCCCGGTATAGGCGACGAACACATCATCGAGCCGGGGACGGCGGTATTCAATGGCATCCAGATGGCAAGCCAACCGGTTGGCGGCTTCAAGAACGGCTGGCAACGCTTTGTCCGATGATTCGACTCTGAGGTCCAGCCCGTTCGGCTTTGTCGTTACCGCCCGAACAGCCGGCAGGGCTTTCAGCGCCGCCGCCAACGCATCAGTCCGCGACGCGCAGGCCGGCGAAACCGATAACGCAAGACCATCGCCGCCCAACCCTGCCTTTAACTCGGCCGGCGATCCTAAGGCTTTGATGCGACCGCCGTCGATGATGGCCACGCGATCGCACAATTGATCGGCCTCGTCGAGATAGTTGGTCGTCATTACAACCGTGATGCCCCGTTCGTGCAACTGACGAATATGGTCCCAGATGCGAAGCCGACTTTGGACATCCAGCCCCAGTGTGGGCTCGTCCAAAAATAAAACCTTGGGGTTGGGCAGCAAGCCACAAGCGATGTCCAATTTTCGTTTCATGCCGCCCGAATAGGTTTTCGCGGGGAGGTCTGCCCGATCAGCAAGGTTCACCAGTCTCAGGATGTCGTCGATACGGCGAAGCGCTTCCTGTTTCGACAGATGATAGAGATCGGCGAAGAGCAACAGGTGTTCACGGCCGGTCAGGAAACGATCAATGGCGCGCTCTTGCGGAACATACC
>JBOHOS010000609.1:0-1898 GCA_050731295.1 Nitrospiraceae bacterium
TGATCAAGTACATCCCGAAGTAGCGCTGAGTCCTTAACATTTCTGTCCGACCACGGAACTCATTGCGTCCTCGCTTCGATCAAATCCGAGCCAATACTAGCTATCTTTTCGTAGGCCATTTTGTCACAACGATCTCCTGGGGTTCTCATTGACACGGCAGCTAGGGGCTGTTAGCGTTTGCGCATTGAACAAGGAGGATGCCATGCCTACTACAATATCCGCTTCGTTGCGCCTGGCTCTCGTCTTTCTGTTGCCTCTTGGCCTGTTCGGCTGCACGATCACGGAAACCGTTGAGAACTTCTTGTCCTCGACCTCTCCCGGCGATTACACGCAAGACGGCTTGCCCAAAGCCGAGCAGAGGGTCAACCTCTTCGTGGCTCTCAATCTGGACAATCTCAAGATGGATCTGGCCAGGGGCAAGGGCGAATACTTGACGTCATTGGGGACGCTGCTACAGATAGCTCCACAGCGCGAGACGGAATTTTTTGCGCTCGCTCAGCAGCGCTACCCTTCCTTGGCTCAGGAAGACCGAACCGCTGTGAGCCGCACACTCATCGCCTTGTCCCACGATTTGAGAGCGATCCCTCGAACCACCGAGTGATTCGGTCCAGCGATCGCGCAGACTACGGGGCGCAGTATTACGGTTGTCACAGCAGGGACTTTGAAAAAGCTCATGCCATCGCACCGGGATGGTACGGATCACTCGCACCCTCCCCGCAGGCTTACCAATCCTTTGATGCTCGGCCGTATCGTGAACTTACTCCGATATGGTCGGAAAGTTTCTTTGGATGTAAGAAGAGACCTGCTGGGCAACCTCGCCCAAGGTACCCGGACCAGTTCCTTCTTTTACTGCAATTTCCCGAATCACTTTTCTGAATTCAATGTGATGGTTCTTTGAAACCGTATGGTAATTCATGAATCCGACGAATCGGTTGATGGCGGCTTTGCGTATGTCGTCTTCTTCAGCGGCATCTTTCATGATCTCCAGCGCATAGCTCGGAAACGCCGGGTCCGATCCGCTCAACCCACGTAACGCCGCGAGCCTGACCTCATCGGGCTGGCGACGATCCTTTAGCAAGCGAACGATCTTCGGCCGGCTACCGGGGTCGATGGCGGCGGCCAGCGCGGCCTTCGCCCGAACGATTGCATCGGGATCGTCCAGATACGAACCGATCACCCCTGCCGCTCGTTTGGCGGCGCCTGCGACATGAAGCAACTCGATGGCCTGTGAACTCGGAATCAGCGCTTGTCGAGGATTGCGCAGACCGTCTATGACGAGCTGCGTCGATGTAGGATCTTGCATGGGCGTGAGGAATCGAAAGGCTGCTTGCCTGACTTCTTCACGCTCATCCCGCAGCAGTCCTCTGGCCGTTTGCATGACGTTCTGAAATATCCGTGAATGGTGTTGCAACCGCGCGCGACCGCCGAGATCCGACAAGAGCTTGGCATGAAATCGAGCGCTTCCATTGCGGACATCCCGAAGAACGTCCAATTCCGCGGCGATCAGGTTTTCATCCAACGGTTGGTGTCGGAGCGCCGCCCATCGGACGTCATCATCTTCGTCGCGGTCTTTAAAAATGTGAAAGAGTTCATCAAAGTCCTCTTTGTCGGGAACGATGATGTTCTTGAACTCCCTCAGCCGGTCTTCCTTCGCCATCCGCTTGTCGCGGAGCGCGTGAATCGCTTCCCGTCCTTTTGCGCGTAGACGTTCCAGACGGCTGGCCGGTTCGTCGGATGGATCGGCGCCGGCCGCGAAGGTATCTGCGACAGGGCCGGTCATGGACAGCGCCATTACGCACGCCACGGTTACAATTCCGCCAACATATCGGATGGATCGCATCGTATCACCTCTTCATAGGAAACGGCCTTTAATACGGCACATCGTCATAGCTGACTCC
>JBOHOS010000610.1:0-6061 GCA_050731295.1 Nitrospiraceae bacterium
AGAAAGGCCTGGGGTCAGATCTAGAAAGGCCTGGGGTCAGATCTTGGATTATCATTCTGGGTCAGTGGTATGGGTCAGATCTTCAAGTATCATTCGCGAGGTCGGTTCAGTTCTCTTGGTCGCTCTCAGCCTCGTTCTCTATGGTCGGGGACCCGCCGGTGTCGTTCATTTTCAGCCTCGTCAATTGCGACTCTTCCACATGTCAGGCTGGCGTTGTAGGTGAAGAACTGCCAGAAGTTTGACCTCCTCTGATTCCGCAAAGAAGTACACACCGTAGGGGAAGCGACGGAGAAGCGCACGACGAACTTCACCGTCCACCCGTGGAAATTGGAGTGGATTCTCCTGGATTCGACGGAACACCAGACCGAGTTCGTCGAGAAAGCGTGCGCTCAGGCCAGCCTGCTGGTCCTCATACCACACGGCTGCTGCTTGGATATCAAGGTCCGACTGAGGTTAGACGACAAGTCGCAGTGCCATCAGCCAGATTAACGATCACGCAGCTTGCGCTCGATGTCTGTGCGGACTTCTTCCCAGAGCCGACCAGCGGAGGGATTCGCGTGGTACGCCTCTAGGCGTTCGCGAATGATACGCTGATGCCACTCAGGCACGGGAACGTGCCCAGGGCTTGCAGCGATCCGGTCCCAGAGAGACTGGACGTATTCAATCTGTTCGTCGACCGAGAGATGGTCGAATTCAGGGGGAGGGTTGGGGATTGTCTCAGGCATGCCGAGACCTCCTTCGACTTGAAGTATAATCAAAACCAAATGATAAACAAAGGTGCCTAGTCTACGTGAGGGCTTGGAAGGAGAATGACGGACGAAAGCCTTTTGTCTATCCCTGATTCCCCAATGCTATGCTTCGTCATGGTCTGACCTGCTGGATACGCTCCAGAATCTCAGCGCATTCAGATAGAGCCCGCCGTATATCTCGACCATGACTAGTTGTCATGTCTGTTCCACCGGTGTGATTTGGATCACTTCTTTTTCATCATCGATGTAACCTGGGTGGGCACCATAGTTGACGCCTTTCTCTTGCCAAACTCGGCTTGGACCCATTCCACCAAGCATAGTTGAGCAGCGTCTGGTACGGCACGTCACCTTGTTGGCTAGCGTCTTCGGTTGGTTTAGCAGCCACTGCGGAAGCCGCAGGGAAATGGTTTTCGGTTGACGGCTTCAGGTGCGGAAATAACATCCGCTTGGTTTTTGAATACTCGACGTAGAATTTGAAAGCAAGACTCGGAGTGCGAGGGGCGACGGCCCCTGATACAGTACGTTCACCATGTGGATCGTTGAAAGGAGAACGCAGATGAACGTATCAGCGAAAAACGTACCACTCGCCGCCGCAACGGAACAGGATCCCCGTTGGGCATCTGTCGTCGCCCGTGATCGCAAGGCAGACCGCACGTTTTATTACTCGGTCCAAACCACCGGCGTGTACTGCCGTCCGTCGTGCGCGGCCCGCCTGGCACGGCCGGAGAACGTCCGGTTTCACGCCACGCGGGAAGACGCAGAGAAGGCCGGATTCCGCCCCTGCGAGCGTTGCAAGCCCAATCAGCCCCCGCTGGTTGAGCAACATGCCGCGAAGGTCACGGAAGTCTGTCGGCTCATCGAGGAATCGGAACACGTGCCCGGCCTCGAAGAACTGGCGAACCGCGCGGGAGTCAGCCCGTATCACTTTCACCGTGTGTTCAAGACGGTGACCGGGGTCACGCCAAGAGCGTACGCGCTGGCGCACCGCGCGAAACGCGTGCGGATTGAACTCGGCCGCAGTGGCACGGTGACGGACGCGATTTACGACGCCGGGTACAACTCCAACGGGCGATTCTACGAGAAAGCGAATCAGGTGCTGGGTATGACGCCGACGAACTATCGCGCCGGTGGCGCGAATACCGACATCCGCTTTGCCATCGGCGAGTGTTCTCTCGGATCGATTCTCGTCGCTCAAAGCGAGCGTGGCGTGTGCGCCATTCTCCTCGGCGAGGATCCCGACAAATTGGTGCGCGATCTACAAGATAAATTCCCGCGCGCCAATCTGATCGGCGGCGATGCCAAATTCGAGCAACTGATCTCGAAAGTGGTGGGCTTTGTCGAAGCGCCGGCACGCGGACTCGATCTGCCGCTGGACGTTCGCGGCACGACGTTCCAACAACGCGTCTGGCAGGCGCTGCGGGAAATCCCGGCCAGCTCGACGGCATCCTATACCGAGATCGCAACCCGCATCGGCGCCCCGAAGTCGGTCAGGGCCGTGGCGCAAGCGTGCGCCGCAAACACTCTGGCGGTGGCGATTCCGTGCCACCGCGTGGTGAGACACGACGGCGCCCTGTCGGGCTATCGCTGGGGTGTGGATCGCAAACGCGCGCTCTTGAAACGGGAGGCACACCATGAGTGCACGGAGTAAAAGAGCATCAACTATTCCACCCACTCACGCCGAGCGGACGTCTCACCCGCCCACCCCAGGCGTTATTACACCCGCCCGCCCCGAGCCTGCCAAGACAGGCTCTGCTCCCGTGGGACGCGCCCCTTCCCGAAGGACGCGCTCTTTTTCCGAGACCTCGGCAAAGGACGTTGCGGACCGGGTGAAGGCGTTCGATTGGGGACGTGTTGCGCAAGACCTCGATGCTCAGGGTCGTGCGATGATCGAACGTCTTCTCACCCCGGAAGAATGCGACGCCTTGGCCGACCTGTACCTGGAAGACGGCATTTTCCGCAGCAGGGTGGTGATGGAAGCACACGGTTTCGGGCGTGGAGAGTACAAGTATTTCAGCTATCCGCTGCCCGATATCATCCACGGCCTCCGGACGGTTATCTATCCGCGGCTCGTGCCGATTGCCAATCGCTGGAACACCGCAATGGGCATCAACGTGCGCTACCCGGAACAACACGCGGACTTCATCGAGCGTTGTCACAAAGCCGGGCAAGTTAAACCGACGCCGCTCTTGCTTCAGTACGGGGAAGACGACTACAACTGCCTGCATCAAGACCTCTACGGCGAGCACGTCTTTCCGCTGCAGGTCACGATTCTGCTGTCCGAACCCGAACGCGATTTCACGGGCGGCGAATTCGTGCTGACCGAGCAACGTCCGCGCATGCAGTCGCGCCCGGAAGTCGTGCCGCTCCGGCAAGGCGACGCGGTCGTCTTCGCCGTCAATCAGCGTCCGGTGCAGGGCACGCGCGGCGTGTACCGGGTCAAGCTTCGACACGGCGTCAGCCGCGTTCGCTCGGGGCATCGTCATACGGCCGGCGTCATCTTCCATGACGCGGCATGAGAACGATTGAATGACGCTGAATCTATTCGACAGCCCAAGCGGCGTCGTATCGTGGCAGGAACGATTAGGCCCGGGAGCGTTTGTGCTGCGCAGCTTCGCCGCATCGGACGAAGCGGCGCTCCTGGCCGCGTTGCAAGACGTGATCGCCATGGCGCCGTTTCGCCACATGGTCACGCCAGGCGGCTTCCGCATGTCGGTCGCGATGACGAACTGCGGTTCGTTCGGCTGGATCACGGACAGAACCGGATACCGCTACGACCCCGTAGACCCGGAGAGCGGTCGCAACTGGCCTCGCATGCCGGATTCGTTTCTACGGCTTGCAAAGGGCGCGGCAGCGCAAGCCGGCTTTGAGGGATTCGAGCCCGATGCTTGCCTGATCAATCGGTACGATCCGGGTGCGAGCCTTTCGCTACACCAGGATAAGAACGAGCGCGATTTTGGCGAGCCTATCGTCTCCGTATCGCTCGGAATTCCGGCCGTTTTTTTGTTTGGTGGGTCCAAGAGAGCCGACAAACCGACTCGCGTCCAACTGACACACGGCGACGTGGTGGTATGGGGCGGGCCGGCGAGGCTCCACTATCACGGTGTGATGCCCCTCAAGGAGGGCTATCACCCTCTGGTGGGCGGGCATCGCGTCAACTTGACGTTCCGAAAAGCGGCTTAGCTTCGACACCTTAGGAGACAAAACCGGATCGCCGCGTAGGGCGAGCACGTCAAGGGACTGTGAATCAGTCAGCGTGTCACGGTAAGCTGGAATGCCGATAGCTGGATGCACAATCACAAGTGACTGCCCCACCATGGAGCGACCTTCTAAAACGTTCGTCCGTGCAGGGAATGAATGCCGGCCGCAAACGCTCTATGCGAGGATGTGAACATCGCTCTGGAGCAGCAGGCACTGGGCAATCCGCGCTTCTTTGCCATCTCTGCAAAATATTTATTTCTTTTCCGATCGTATCGTGGCGCCATGCTGGCGGAACCAGTGAGCCAGCTCCGAGATCTCTGGCTTCTGGGTGGTGACATGCTGGGTAAACGATTCCAGCACCTGGTTGGTCGCGCTGACCTCGTAGCCATTGATCCGAAGGAAGAGAACAGCGGCAGCAATGCCGGTTCGTTTGTTTCCGTCCACGAAGGGATGGTTTCGGATGATGCCGTCCATGAGCACCGCCGCTTTCATCATGCGGTCCGGGTAAAACTCTGTGGCGCCAAATCCCGCTCGCGGGCGACCGAGCGCAGACTCCAAGGAGTTCAGATCGCGGACTCCATGCTCTCCGCCGATTTCTTCGATGATACGATCGTGGATGAAGAGGACCTGCTCGGTCGTGAGATAGATCACTGCTTGGCGAGCGCTTCAAGGGCAGGACGATACCGCTCGATGAATTGAGCGACCTGGTCTACAAAGACCTTGGTCACCCGGCCTTTCTTGGTAACCCTGCGGGCAAGGGTAGGACGGCCCCGTGCGGTGCTGGTTGTTGTTTTCTTGGCAGTGCGAGCGGCCATAACGTTCGCATCATATCGAAGATCGCCTCGGAAGACAATTGGTCCTTACACGGGCGAGCAATAGGAAGTTTCTTCGGAAGCCGTTGAGCCTTAATACACCTTCTTCCATCCCTACGGCGAACCATATCGCGCCAGCGAGCTTCGTCAGCCGATCTTTGTTTCTGCCCGACTCATTTTCCGCCCCATAGCCTTCCACATCTCCCCGCGGGTCCATCAAATACCGCTCGACGATCCCGTCCGCCGTAGGGTTTTTGTCACAGAGAGACGCACTCTTGCCGGCTTTTGTCGAAGAGGTAATGGGGTCACTGAGGGAACGGCTTGATTGCTCTGCCCCAGAGGAGGCGGTCATCAGGCCAATCGTGATGGCCAGCGCAGCGGTCGGCCATCGTTGTCGGTTTTTTATGGACAGTCTCCGCATCATGCCAGGGCTATATTACCTGACTGACGCCGCCTTCTAAAGCCTTCTTCGTCAGCCGCTCCTTTCCTCCTGACTTCGCCATGTCGCATGCGGTATGATCGGCGCCATCATACCGGCCATGATTGAATCGACGTTTCTCTTTCTCACCGGCATTGGGCAGACGACCGAACGACGGCTGTGGGAGCAAGGCATTCCCACCTGGCGTGACTTTCTCAAATGTCCATCGGTCCGGGGGATAAACCCCGGCCGTAAAGCGCTCTATGATGCCGACGTAAGCATCGCGCGTGAGCAACACGCCCGCGGCAATCCCCGCTTCTTCGCGGGCTGTTTGAAGGCACGCGATCAGTGGCGGCTGTATGAATGGCTACGGACGCGGGCGGTCTATCTCGACATCGAAACGGCAGGCGGTCCCTATGGCGAAGTGACGGTGGTCGGGCTGTTTGCCGACGGACGCATGACAAGTCTGGTCCGAGGCGACACGCTGACCGAAGAGAGATTGTGCGAGGAAGTATCCCGGTACGATCTGATCGTCACGTTCTTCAGCTCAGGCTTTGATCTGCCCTATCTTCACGCGATGTTTCCTCGGCTCCGCATCGATCAGCCGCATCTCAATCTGTGTTTCACCGCGAAGCAGCTCGGGTTGCGTGGCTGACTGAAACAGATCGAACGTCTGATAGGCATTGAGCGGGAAGGCGCTCTGCAGGGGATGGATGGCTGGGATGCCGTGCGGATGTGGGAACGGTGGCGACATAGCCGAGACACGGCAGCGCTCGAGCTGTTGCTCGCCTATAACCGCGCCGATTGTGTCAATCTGCAACCCCTCGCCGATCTACTCTACTGCGAGCTCGTGCAGCAGTGTCGCCCGGAATTCGAGACGCCAC
>JBOHOS010000611.1:0-1278 GCA_050731295.1 Nitrospiraceae bacterium
GACGGAAGTAGAGGCCGGTGGAGTCATCACGTATGGACGAGGCATAGGAGGAGTGTTCGTGGATCCCAACGCCAGCGCGGCGATCCGCTTTACGGTGAAGCGTCCCGGCAGGTACGAATTCAAGTGCACGATTCATCCGGACATGAGAGGCGAGCTGTTGCTGCTCAATATCCAAGCGGCGTAGGTCTTTTCAGCCGCCCAGCGGTCCGACATAGCTTGTTTAAGATCATGCTAAACACTGAGTCTGAAATTGGACCGTTGGTGTTGGGGCTCACGCCACCCTATCTTGACGCGAGTTGCCACGAAGCGCTTCACGAGGTCGATCTGGGCGCGCTGAAGTCAGAGTTCCGGTCGACAGAGGAGCACGAACATTGGAGAGGAAGCGCTTGAAGCATGACCCGCTCAATTTTCTTGATGATTTATATAAATAGGTAGAGAGCCGCCACAACCCCAAAAAATTCGGACGTGTTCCTCCCTCTTAGGCTCAGCCACGGGCCGGCAATCAAGCCCACGTGTTGGTTCCAGTTGTATTCCACCGCCGGAGCGACCGTGAGCAGGTTGCTATATCCCTTGCCCACGATTGCCGGGTCGCCGTTAATATCGACGCCTGGTCTTCCGGAAAAGCGCGTCGCATTGACGGTCTGAAAACCGATATCCAGCGCGAGGACCAGATGACGTGTGAGGGTATATTCTCCCGCGACTGTCAGCGTGGTCACTGATCCGGGGTCCACCCGGCCATCCGTGTCGAATCCTCCCCCGTACGCATTGAACCCGTTTACAGTGACCGGCGAGTAGAAGCCATATGTCGCATTCACGCGGTATCTGAAAACATGATCGCCGGTCAGCCGTATCGCTTTCTGCGCGCCGATGCCCACCGTCGTTGCAAAAGACCCGCCGCCGGTCCCTGCCAGGCCCGTTGTGGACGGACTGAGATTGTTATAGCGTCCGGTCGGAAATATCTGTTGGACCCAGATCCGGACATCGGGAAGCCATGAATCAGAGCGACCTCTCAGTGCTTGAAAGCCGAGCTGAAGCGGAAAGTCGCCGAATCCAGAGGAGGATTCGCCCTGGGAATTATTGTCGAGCCACTGCGGTGCGATCTCGACATCCATACGACTCGTTAAGCCATAGATGAAGTACGTTTGTTGGATGATGGTGCGGGATACAGTTGCGGATTGGAGGCGCCAATTGTCGTTATACAGTCCGCCATATCGCGTGAAGTAGAAGTACGGCTCAACGACGACATGCCCCTGGTCGACGGTGCTGCCTCGTGTGGAG
>JBOHOS010000612.1:0-6776 GCA_050731295.1 Nitrospiraceae bacterium
GCCTGAATGTCGGGCATACGCATCCGGTCGTATACGATTTGCCGGATGGCATCGAGGCAAAAGTCGAGAAGCAGACCGTGATTACGATTCGCGGAATCGACAAGCGAAAGGTTGGACAGGCCACCGCCAATATCCGAGGTATCAAACCACCTGATGTGTACAAACAGAAGGGGGTTCGATACGCGGGAGAAGTCCTACGGAAGAAAGAAGGAAAGACCGGAAAGTAGCCACTATGATCACCAACGACAAAGCCAGAAAACTCGAGCGGCGAAAACGGCGCGTGCGTCAGCGTATATATGGAATGCCTGCCCGTCCTCGACTCAACGTGTTTCGGAGCAAGAGCCATATCTACGCTCAAATTATCGATGACACCACCGGGCGCACCATTGCAGCCGCCTCGACGCTCGATGCAGATCTCCGGGCGTCTCTCAAGTCGAATAAGCCTGTCGAGGCCGCCAAGGCGGTGGGCCATCTGCTGGCCAATCGCGCCAAAGCGGCCAAGGTGGAGACGGTCGTGTTTGACCGGGGCGGGCGGATCTATCACGGCCGGATTAAAGCCCTGGCGGAAGCCACCCGCGAGGGAGGGCTCAAGTTTTAATGAGAGGAGCATGATGACGTGCGCGTGAATCCCGATGAACTAAGTTTGAAAGATAAGGTCGTCTTCATTAACCGCGTCGCCAAAGTGGTGAAAGGCGGTAAACGGTTCAACTTCTGCGCGCTTGTGGTCGTCGGCGATGGTCATGGGTGGGTCGGCATCGGAAAAGGGAAGGCTGCTGAAGTGCCTGCGGCCATCTCCAAAGCAGTTGAACAAGCCAAAAAACATTTGGTGCATATCCCCCTGAAGGATCAGACGATTCCTCACCAGGTGCACGGGTTGTTCGGTGCCGAGCATGTCCTCCTCAAGCCCGCCGTCGCGGGGACGGGAATCATCGCAGGCGGAGCCGTTCGTGCCGTCGTGGAATTGGCCGGAGCGCATAATATTATTGCCAAGACCTTGGGACGCGGCAATCCCTTCAATACCGTCCGGGCGACCCTAGACGGCCTCTGCCAGTTGCGAGATCCTGAAGAGGTCACGCGCATTCGTCGGAGCGCGTTTGAGAAAACAGGAGCGTCCCATGGCGAACGCGCATAATGCCGGAGCGGGGATCTCCATTACGTTGAAACGAAGTCCTATCGGGACGCCGTACCGGCATCGACTCGTATTGCGCGGCCTTGGGCTGCGAAAAATGCATGATGCCGTCGTTCGGCCGAATACGCCACAGGTTCTTGGAATGATTGCCAAGGTCTCTTATTTACTGGAAGTGAAGACGGTATGAAACTGCACGAACTGACACCGCCGCAGGGGTCACGAAAAAAACGGAAACGGATCGGACGGGGGCCGGGCTCCGGTCACGGGAAGACAGCCACCAAGGGACATAAGGGACTGCTTGCCAGATCGGGGGGGGAAAGCGCCCAGGGTTTGAAGGGGGGCAAATGCCTTTGGCCCGCCGTGTGCCGAAGTTCGGGTTTTCCAATCCCTCTCGGATCACCTACTCGGTGGTCAATTTGAAGTCGCTCGCTAATCTCGGAGCGGTTGAGGAAGTGACACCCCAGGCATTGGTCGATGCTCGCTTGATCAAGCGGAAGAGCCAGCCGGTGAAGATTCTTGGCCACGGTGAAATGAGCAGACCGATGGTCATTCAAGCCCACAAATTCAGCAAATCAGCGGAGGAGAAAATTCGGGCTGCCGGCGGGCGGGCTGAGGTTATCGCCGGTGTTTGAGCGGCTCATCACGAGTTTTCAGAATATCTTCAAGATTCCGGAGCTGCGCCTCCGGATTCTGTTCACCCTGTTGATGTTGGCGGTGTACCGGGTCGGGGCGCACGTTCCGACGCCCGGCATCAACAATGAGGAGCTCGCGAAATTTCTCCTCAAAGAAGGCGGGGCGCTGCTCGGCTTTTTGGATATTTTTTCCGGTGGAGCGCTGTCACGGCTCACCATCTTTGCGCTGGGCATCATGCCCTATATCAGCGCATCGATTATCCTGCAGCTCCTGACGGTCGTCATTCCGCATCTATCGAAGTTAGCCAAGGAGGGAGAGCGAGGCCGAAAAAAGATCATCCAGTATACGCGCTACGGGACGATCGGCATTGCGCTCGTCCAAGGTTTCGGCATCGCGGTCGGGTTGGAAGGTATGAGCCAGGGGGCGTTTGTCCTTAATCCCGGGTGGGCGTTCCGCCTCATGACCGTGATTACCTTGACCGCAGGCACCGCCTTTTTGATGTGGTTAGGCGAGCAGATCACCGAGCGCGGGATTGGGAACGGAATTTCGCTGATCATTTTTGCGGGAATTGTCGCCCGCCTGCCGAGCGCAGTCGCTCAAACGTTCGATCTCTATCAAGTCGGGCAATTGAGCATGCTACTGCTCGTCACCCTGGTGCTGGTCATGCTGGGGGTCGTGGCGGCCATTGTTTTTCTTGAAAGCGGCCGGCGCAAGATTCCGGTGCAGTACGCCAAGCGTGTGATCGGACGGCGGGTCTATGGAGGGCAAAGCACGCATATCCCGCTCAAGATCAACACCGCCGGCGTGATTCCGCCGATTTTCGCGTCATCAATTATCGCATTTCCTGCGACCATCGCCGGGTTCATTCAGATACCGTGGGTGCAGTCGTTCGGCGCGCAACTCGCACCCGGGTCCTTGTTGTACACGTTCATGTATGTGGGATTGATCGTCTTTTTTTGTTTTTTCTATACGGCCGTCGTGCTCAATCCGGTGGACATGGCCGACAACATGAAGAAATACGGCGGTTTTATCCCGGGAATTCGCCCCGGCCAGCGCACCTCCGACTACATCTACAAGGTGCTTACGCGGATTACGCTGGTGGGAGCCGTCTATCTTGCTGGGGTGTGTGTGATCCCGGAGTTTCTTATTTACAAGCTCAATGTGCCGTTTTATTTCGGGGGCACCTCGCTGCTCATTGTCATCGGTGTGGGATTGGACACCGCTCAACAGATTGAATCGCACATGCTCATGAGGAACTATGAAGGCTTCCTCGCCAAGGGGCGGCTGAAGGGCCGGAGCGGCTGAGGCTCGTATGCGCATCGTTTTTCTTGGTGCTCCTGGTGTGGGGAAGGGGACTCAAGCGGAGTTAATAGCCTCCCGACTGCGTTACCCGAAGATTTCAACGGGCGACCTTTTGCGGGAAGCGGTTCGGAACAAAACCCTGTTGGGGCTTCAGGCCAAGGCGTTCATGGACCAGGGACAACTGGTGCCTGATCAGGTCGTGATCGGTCTGGTTCATGAGAAACTCAACGAGCCGGCTTCTGGGGCAGGATTTGTGCTCGACGGATTTCCGAGGACTGTGCCGCAAGCCGAAGACCTCGATCAGCTGTTGACTAAGAAAGGTCAGCGCCTTGACCACGTCGTCAAGTTCTCAGTTCCACGTCATGAGTTAGTTCGACGGTGCAGTGGCAGGCGCAGTTGCCCAAAATGCCAGGCAGTCTTTCATCTTGATTTTGCCCCGCCTCAGCGAAAAGGGGTCTGTGACCGTTGCGGCGCCGAGTTAAGTCAACGAAGTGATGATCGAAAAGAAACGGTGGAGGCCCGTCTGGCCGTGTATGAAGTGCAGACAGCTCCGCTGGTCGAGTATTATCGGCGACAGGGCATTTTGTCGGAGATCGACGGTTCGGGCGAGATCGAAACGGTGCATCAGCGATTAATGGGACTTCTCTCCGAACATCGGCTGGCATGATCATTTTAAAGACTCCCGAAGAAATTGAAGTCATGGCGAAGGCATCCCGGCTCGTGGCGGAGACGCTTGTGGCGCTGAAGCGGGAAATTCGACCCGGCGTCACGACGGAAGAATTGGATCGGCTGGCGGAAGATTTTATTCGGGCGCGGGGAGGGCTTCCCGCCTTCAAGGGATATCGCAACTATCCGAAGACCCTCTGTGCCTCCGTCAATGAGCAAGTGGTACATGGAATCCCGTCGAAGCGAGTGCTCAAAGAAGGGGACATTATCGGACTCGACCTCGGGGCCATTGTAGAGGGATTTTACGGGGATTCAGCGGTGACGGTCTCGGTGGGGCCGGTGCATCCTAAGGTGAGCGACTTGTTACGTGTCACTGAAGAAGCTCTCCATGCGGGAATTGCTCAGGCAGTGGTCGGTAATCGGCTCTCCGATATCTCACATGCGATCCAGCGCCATGCCGAGGCGGCCGGGTTCTCCGTGGTCACTGATTTCGTCGGTCATGGCATCGGCCGGCAACTGCATGAGGAGCCCCAGGTGCCCAACTATGGCAAGCCCGGCCATGGACCGCGTCTTCAGGTTGGGATGGTCTTGGCCATCGAACCGATGGTGAATATGGGAAGCAGCGGAGTCCGTATTCTGGATGATCGGTGGACCGCCGTCACGAAAGATGGCAGCCTCTCCGCGCATTTCGAGCATACGATCGCTATACAAGCCAACGGCCCGCCGCGGATCTTGAGTCTTCTCGCTGCGCCCGTGGGCGCTGAGTGTAGGTGACACTTCGTGTCGAAGGAAGACATCATTGAAGTGCAAGGCACCGTGGCGGAAACGCTTCCGAACGCCATGTTTCGTGTGCAATTGGAGAACGGGCATCGTATCCTTGCCCATATTTCCGGAAAAATGCGGATGCATTTCATCCGAATTCTGCCGGGTGACAAAGTGACCGTGGAACTGTCCCCCTACGATCTGACCAGAGGGCGCATCACCTATCGGTTCAAATAGACGAAGGTGCTGTCCCGACGAAGGAATGGACCAGTATGAAAGTCAAATCATCCGTAAAACCGATTTGCTCGAAGTGTAAGGTGATTCGACGCCGAGGTGTCGTCAGGGTGTTATGCGAAAACCCGCGACACAAACAGCGACAAGGGTAAGGAATGCGGCTGGGTTCGATTGGCTTCGTGCTCGCGCACGCCAGTGAATGAATAGCCACGTGATTGGGGAGGACCTATGGCTCGGATTGCCGGAGTCGATCTGCCGAGAGAAAAACGAGTCGATATCGGGTTGACGTACATTTTTGGAGTCGGTCGAGCGACGTCCGCTCAGATCGTGAGGAAGGCCGGTGTCGATGGTGCGACAAGGGTCAAAGATCTCAGCGAGGATGAGATCGTCAAGTTGAGAGAGATCATAGACCGGGATCATGAGGTGGAAGGAGATCTCCGGAAAGACGTGTCCATGAACATCAAGCGTCTCGTGGACACGGGGACCTATCGAGGATTGCGACATCGCAAGAGCCTTCCGGTTCGAGGTCAGCGAACGAAAACCAATGCGCGAACCCGAAAGGGAAAACGCGCATCGATCGGTAAGGCCAGGAAACCGGCGACGGCTCAGCGTTGAGTCCGTCGCGTCGGGGATGAACATTGACTCTAGATACGCGTGGCGTGTATGGCCCACGTAAGAGGAGCGGGACATGAGTGTCAAGAAGGGAAAAAAGAAGGAGCGCAAGGTTGTCCAGAGCGGCGTCGCTCATATTCAGGCCTCCTTTAACAACACCATTGTGACTATTACCGACATGACCGGGAACACCGTGGTGTGGGCCAGCTCTGGCAACCAAGGCTTTAAGGGGTCCCGAAAAAGTACGCCGTTTGCTGCGCAGAGGGCGGGTGAGACCGCAGCGAAAAAGGCGATGGAACATGGAATGCGGCAAGTGGATGTCTATGTGAATGGCCCCGGTTCCGGTCGTGAATCCGCTATTCGGTCGTTGCAGGGGGCCGGCTTGCGGATTAATCTCATCCGTGATGTCACGCCGATTCCCCATAACGGGTGTCGGCCGCCGAAAAGAAGACGCGTGTGATGTTAAGCGTTAAACGTTAAACGGAAAGAACATCTTTTTCGGCGTTCAACGAATAACGATTAACGTAAGGAGGAAACAGTGGCGAAATATCGTGGTCCTGTCTGCCGGTTATGCCGGCGCGAAGGGGTCAAGCTTTTTCTGAAAGGCACGCGCTGCATGACGGAAAAGTGTGCCGTCGAACGACGAAGCTACCCGCCGGGACAGCATGGACAGGGACGTCAACGACTGTCTGAGTATAGCGCTCAGTTGCGCGAGAAACAAAAACTGAAGCGGATTTATGGCCTCCAAGAACGGCAGTTTCGTGGCGTCTTTGGGAAAGCCGAGCGGCGAACCGGCGTCACCGGCGAGCATCTCTTGAAACTCTTGGAATGCCGTCTCGATAATGTGGTGTACCGGCTGGGTTTTGCCGCTTCGCGGAAAGAAGCCAGACAGTTGGTCAATCACGGCCATGTGCTGCTCAACGGAAGAAAAACAGATGTGCCCGCCGCGCTGATCAAAGCGAACGATGTGGTTGAGATCCGGGAGCGAAGTCGCACGCTTCTCCCCGTTCAGGCCGCTCTCGAAGCCGTCGATGGGCGCGGTATCCCGGGATGGCTCGAGCTGGATCGGGATGGATTCAAAGGCACCGTGCGGAACGTGCCGACAAAAGATGATATCGCGCTACCGGTCAACGAACAAATGGTCGTGGAACTCTATTCGAGATAGCGGGTTGCCCACGACTTCTGGCGAGACACCATTGAGTAGTCCAGGATCGCCTGGGCAGACGTGAGTTGAAGGGGGAACTATGATAAAGGGAATGAAAGATTTCCAAATCCCGATGCGGGTGGAAGCCGATAAGGACACGGTCTCTCCGGTCTACGGCAAATTTACCGCAGAAGCGTTCGAGCGCGGATTTGGGACCACCATCGGCAATTCCCTGCGCCGTGTATTGCTGTCTTCTTTGACCGGTGCCGCCGTCACCACCGTGCGTATCGAGGG
>JBOHOS010000613.1:0-18818 GCA_050731295.1 Nitrospiraceae bacterium
AAGTAAAGGCAAAGAGTCGCCTCGCCTAGGGGAGAAGTGAAGTAGAAGAATGGCTGATTACGTGCTGCTGTACATCTTGTTTGCCCCGTTCCTCGGCGCGATTCTCCTGTTGTTCGTGCCCAATCGGCGGCCATTGCAAGTTCGGCTGGTGGCCGCGGGCTCTGCCTTTGTCTCGTTGATCGCGTCCTTCTACCTATTTTATGCGTACGATCCGGTCAAAGGCGGGTTTCAGTTCCTTCAGCGGTACGAGTGGTCCAAAGAGCTTGGCATCTCATTTTTCCTCGGCGTGGACGGCATCGGCACGCCGTTGGTCCTGGCGTCCTCCATCCTCTTGTTCGCCGGCATCTTCGTGTCGTGGCACATCAAGGATCGGGCAAAAGAGTTTTATATTTTTCTTCTGATCCTGGCCGCCGCGACCATCGGTGTCTTCATGTGCCTGGATTTGTTCTTCCTCTATTTCTTCTACGAGATGTCCGTGCTGCCGATGTATCTGCTGCTCGGTGTCTGGGGCAGCCATACGAAACGGTATTTGGAGATGACGAGCCCCGAGGAGCGGGAAAAGCGCGACTCGATCGGCTTCTTCCTCAACTTCGCGTCGAACAGCAAGGAATATGCGGCCATGAAGCTGGTCCTGTTCCTGTCGGCCGGCGCGGTCGTCGCGCTGATGGGCATTTTGCTCATTTACAAATATTCGGGACTGAACACCTTCGATATCCTGGTGCTGCGCGAGCACGCGAAGTTTTCGGGAACGTTGGCGAATATCATCTGGCTGCTGATCTTCTTCGGATTCGCGTCGATTGCGCCGATCTGGCCGTTGCATTCCTGGTCCCCGGTGGGGCATGCGGCCGCGCCCGCGGCGACCAGCATGCTGCATGCGGGCGTCTTGATGAAGCTCGGCCATTTCTCGATCATCCGAGTCGCCTATGAAATTCTGCCTGAGACGACGCGGGAACTGATGCCCATCGCCGCCGTGCTCTGCATCTTCAGCATTATTTACGGCGGCTTTGTGGCCTTTTACGCGAAAGACACCAAGTATGTGATCGGTTATTCCAGCTCCAGTCACATGGGATACGTATTTCTCGGCATGGCGGCGCTGGACTACATCAGCTTGAGCGGGGCGGTGCTGTACATGTTTGCTCATGCCATGGCCACCGGCATGCTGTTCGCCATGGCCGGATGGGTATACGACCAGACGCATACCCGTGACATTCCCTCGCTCGGCGGCTTGGTCAACCGTATGCCCTTCATCGCGGCCTGTTTCATTGTTGCCTGCATGGCGTCGGTCGGCATGCCGGGGACGGTGAATTTTATCGCGGAAGTCATGATCATTGTCGGCAGTTGGAACAAATACCCCTTCCAGGTCATTGTTGCAGTCGTGGGGATCGTGCTCACGATGGCCTATCTCTTCAAAATGATGCGGGGCATTTTCTACGGGGCCACCGTCCAAGAACACCGTCACGCGCACGACGCCGTGGCGTTTGTGGATCGGATGCCGTTGCTGTTGATGATAGCGTGCAGCATCTCGTTCGGCTTGTTTCCGGGGCATTTCTACAGCGTGATTCGGTCTGGGGTCGATCCTCTGATCGCCCGCATTACCAAGGTGGCCCCTCTGGTATCCGAGGAACGTGAAGGGCCTCAGTTATCGGTTACCAGCTTTCCCGTCTCGAAAGAGCGTTGACACGCGAGGCCGAACGCTGACCGATGACGGCCGAGAGGAGTTAAGTCGCACACCATGACATTTTCGCTTTCGCTGTCAGGGTCGGATCTTCTCATCATGCTGCCCGAGATGCTGCTGACCTTCTGGCTCTGTGTCGTCTTGATCATTGACTTCACATGGCCCAAGGTGCCGAAAGAGCAGCTCGCGTATGTCAGTGTCGGCGGGTTGCTGCTGGTCCTGGTCACTCTGTTTTGGTTTGAAAGCGAAGGAATCGTGGGGACGCTGTTCCGGGACATGTTCGTCGTGGATCGGCTGGCTCTCTTTTTCAAGATTTTCATCGTCGGCGCGACCATCCTGGTCGTCCTGGCGTCCGTCGATTATGTCGAGCGGTTCCGCTTCTTCAAAGGAGAGTATTACTTTCTGGTCCTGATGTCGGCCTTGGGCATGATGTTCATGGCCTCCGCCAATGACCTCTTGTCGGTTTTCATCACGCTGGAGTTCTCCACCTTCGGGTTCTACGTCCTGGTGGCCTATCTGCGGGAAGATCTGCCGTCCAATGAGGCGGGACTGAAATTTTTCATTCTTGGAGTTTTTGCGGCGGCACTCCTGGCGTATGGCATCAGTCTGGTGTACGGAGAAACCGGGAAAATTCTGTTCTCGGAAATTGCCATGGCCTCACCGTCGCCCGGCTTCTTGATCGGATTTCTCCTGATCTTCGCGGCGCTGGGCTTTAAGATCGGCGCCGTTCCCTTTCATTCCTGGATTCCCGACACCTATCACGGCGCCCCCACGCCCGTCACGGCGTTTCTCTCCATCGCACCCAAGGGCGCGGCGTTTGCCATTCTGCTCCGCATGTTTTTTGTGTCGTTGGCCGCCCTCAAGCCGGCGTGGGTGCTCCTGGTGGTGGGCGCTTCGATCCTGTCGATGACCTACGGCAATATCGTCGCCATCGCCCAGCGCAACATCAAGCGATTGCTTGCGTACTCCGGCATCGCGCAGGTCGGGAATATTCTCATCGGACTTGCCGCCGGCACGAAAATGGGCGGCGATGCCATTCTTTTCTATTTGCTCACCTATCTGTTTGCCAACCTCGGGGCGTTTGCGATCGTGATCGCCGTCGGCAACCTCATTCGCAGTGATGAGATCGAGGATTATAACGGTCTCAACCGCCGCTCCCCGTTCCTGGCATTTGCGATGCTGATCTTTCTGCTCTCCTTGGCCGGCGTCCCGCCGTTGGCGGGCTTCATCGGGAAGCTGTATATCTTTTTGGCCGCCATCAAGGAAGGTCTGTACACGTTGATCGTCGTGGGCCTGGTCAACATCGTGATCTCAATGTATTACTACCTCATCATCGTGAAGAAGATGTACATCAATGAGCCGACGGACCGTTCTCCGCTCAAGATTTCAGGACCGATGCAGGCCGTCGTCTACGTCGGTCTGGCGGGCACGCTGATCCTGGGTATTTACCCGGGACCTTTCATCGATTGGGCCGTTTCCGCCACCATGATGTTCTCGAACTTCGCCGGACCCTCCGCCGCCGTCATCCCTCCCGTCCCTCCCTTCGGCGGCTGATGTCAGCACCGCCGAGTGCCTCGGCTCGAACCGGCGTCCTCTATACACGCAGACACGAGGCTGGGCTGATTGAATAGGAATGTCGCTCTCGTCGGTCGAGTTCGCAGTGGGAGCGCCATGGCCGTCGACGACTGAAGGCGCCGAAAGGCCGTCAAGGGCCTGCGTCGTCAGTTCTGTTGGGAAGTTCGTTGGTTGGGTTTGGGTCGCAGCGGGTGTGGCTTCTCATCCATTTCCAGATCGATCTGCTTCAGCGCCTCAAGCTGGGCCGAGAGCGCTTCAAGTCTCCTATCCCGCGTGCTGAGCTCTTCTTTGAGGCCCTGCTCTCGTGACCAGAGATCATGGATGAGCCATTGCGTCGTCTGAGCAAAGACGGTGTCTCGTCGTTTCTCAGGTTGGTGTTGTTGGTTTTGAAGGAGCCTGAGCCAGGACACACTCAGAGATGCCAGCGGGCTTTTGGGCGAGAGCGCGACGACCTCCTGAAAGTGCTTCGCGGCGAGGCCCTGGTTTTCCGACAGATAGAGCAAGGCGCGTGTGAAATGGGCGCGATCGCACGAGCGGTCTTGACCGCAGACGGCCAAGCGTCCCTCCTGTTCCCGCGACATCGATCGAAACGCTCTGGCTTCAACGGACTCGGCAGTGACCGAGGGAGTGGAGGTTCCAGAACCGGCAGCGGAGGGATGAGCGGCAGGGGTGGCGGATGGGGACTGGACCGACGCGCAGGCGGCCAGGTGGAGGGTGAAGAAGATGAGCAAATGCGGCGCAGGTCCATGTGAACGTTCCATGATTCGCTCCATCAGGCCATGGGCAGGATAAAATTCATCGTCGTCCCTTTCCCCAATTCGCTCTCCGCCCAGATTTTCCCACCGTGAGCCTCCACAACCATTTTCGCGAGAGTTAAGCCGATCCCACTTCCGATGAACGATCTTCGGGTCTGCGTCGAGCCCCGGTAAAACCGTTCGAAAATATGAGGGAGCGAGTCGGTGGAAATGCCTCCTCCGGTATCCGTGACCGACGTCCGCATGACCCCCGACTTGAAATCAGGTTCCAGCCGGATCTGAATCGTCGCGCCCTCCCGGCTGAATTTAATGGCATTCGACAGCAGGCTGTCGAGCACTTGTTGGATGCGGGCATCATCCGCGGGAACCAGCGCCGGTCCTTTCGGCGCCTCAATGATGATGCGAATGCGTTCTCTGTCGGCCAGCAAGCGAATCTTGTTGACCGATGTATCGACAACCCGCTTGAGGTCGGTGGCAGCCATGCGATATTCCAGCATGCCGGCCTCCATCTTCGAGAGGTCCAGCAGGATGGAAATCATATCGATCAGCTGTCGGCTGCTTTCGGTCATCAAGTGAAGCGTCTCGCGCTGGTCCTGCGTCACGGGACCGGGGATTTCTTCCAACAGGAGTTGCGTGCCGGCATGGAGCGCCGTGAGCGGAGAACGAAGCTCGTTCGTCATGTGCGAGACGAATCCCGCCTTCAAATGATCCAGTTCCTGTAATTTCTTGGCCATCGACCGAACCGATTCGACCAGCTCGCGTAAATCACTGGGGGCCTCGACTTCGACGGGCGTACGGAAATTCCCGAACCCGATTTCACGAATATGCTCCTGTAGCCGACGCAGGGGGACCAGGATGCTGTAGGTGGCGAGCGCAGCTAATCCCAATCCCAGCAAAATCGCGACGACGACAAGCTGTTTGGTGATCGCGGCCGCTTGCTCCGAGCGCCGCCGCGAATCTCCGACCAGCGCGTTCACCATCCCTTGGTGGAAATTCACAAACGCTTGCAACGATTCGGTGGTGCGATCCACGAAGGCATTGCGCCGGCCGGTATAGTCGGCTCGCGAGCTCCGACCCTGAGCGGTCTGGAGCCGCACTTCGCTCTGGAACAGGATCCGATATTCGTCGTGGAAGCCTTCGGCTTCTTTGAGGAGATTTTTGGCTTCGGACGAGGATTGCTGATCCTGAAGGGCCGTGAGCGTGCGGCGGAACTCCTTCGCCTCCTCGTCGAAATTCTTCAGAAATACGTCATCACGGACCGCGAGATACTTCTTTTCGCTTCGTTCCTGGGCGTACAAATTGGCAATCAGCCATTTTCCGCTCTCAATAGCGGGATAGCGTTTTGAGACGAGCTCGGTGCTCGATTCAGTGATCTCTCTGATCTGGTATAGGGCAAAGAGATTGACGGCCGTGACGACTGCGATAATCGCCAGGAACCCAATGGTCAGGCGCCAGAAGATGGATAGCTTCATAACCGCTCTAGTCTACTCACCGTAATCGATAAGTCAATGATTTTATTGAGTCTGAATAAATACTGATGTCATCATTTTCACACGGAAAGATGGCGCCAATCAACAGGGTGGCGCAGGGCCGCTGCGTGAATTGACGCCTCCCAATCCCGTCTCTATACTGGCGTCTGTCTCATGACCAATCATGTGGTAGCCGAGATCGGAACCCGCCTTCTCACGTTCTTCTGTCCAGTGTCCGTGCCCCCCTGTCCCGCTGACTCGATCCAGCCCGGAGCCCAGGCTATCCACTGCCATCGGCGCCAACGAATATTCGGGATTTTTGTGGTTGCCGGATGGGCTTGCTTGGCGGTTCTCAATCCGTCATGGGCTCAGGATCTCTCCTGGAGGCCGCTTGCGGACGGGCTGGAGACGAGCTTCTGGGATCCCGGTATGGAGTGTGGGGATGAGGTTTCTCAACTCATCATCGTCAAGATTGACCCGGAGCGGTTTCGGTTCGCGACCTATCATTATCTGGATGAAAAACTTCCCGCTCCGTTGACGATCAAAGAATGGCAACGCCGGACCGGCGCGGTGGTCCTTTTGAATGCCGGACTTTTTCGAGACGATTATTCCTATATGGGGTTGCTGCTGAAGGACGGCCGTTCCGTGGGCACGAAGCGGCACCCTCAGTGGCAAGGACTTTTTGTGGCCGAGCCGACCTTGCCGGGGCTTCGAAAAGCACGCGTCCTGGATCTTGCCCTCGACCCCTTTACCGAAGACCATCCCGCTTACCGGGAGGCCGCCCAGTCTTTGATGTTGCTGGATCGATCCGGGAAGCCCCGAGTTCGTCAAACGGGGAAGCGTGCCCACCAGACTCTGATCGCAGAGGATCAGAACGGTCACATTTTGCTGATCAAGACCGCCGATACGGTTGCCCTCTGGGAATTGGCCGAATGCTTGCGGGATGGTCTTCCCTCGATTCATCAGGTCATGGCCATGGATGGCGGAGCCTCATCGGATCTGCTCATCGCCGGTCATTTACCGATTCAAGAAAGGAGCGGAACCACGGCGGCGAATCTGCAGTCGCTTCAAACACTGGTGGATGGAAGCGGAATGAGACATATCCCGCTCCCCTCGGTCATCGGTGTACTGCCGAGAAGGGTCGAAGCTTTGGAAAAGAAGTAACGCTATTGATACGAGGTGGCCAAGATATAACTATGGGCTGTTCAAAAAGGCCAGCCAGCAAGGCCGCAGACGAAGAAACAACCGGAGGCGTACCCTCTGGGGTACGTTGAGGATTGTTTCAAGTCGAGAACGCAGCTGGTGGCTTTTTTCAACAGCCCATCAGCGGCGTGCGGGTTGGACCGGGTACCCCGCGCCCACCCACGCATTCATGCTCCCGCTGACATTGTACACATGCCGGTAGCCGAGATCGGCGAGGGCCTCAGCTGCAATATTGCTTCGGTGTCCCGACTGGCAATAGACGACAATGTGGTCGTCGAACTGGGCGCCGATTTCCCGGTGGCGTGCCTTGATTTCCTTGAACTCGATATTCATGTCCGTTCCCGGGATCACACCGGTAGCATGTTCTTCAGGAGATCGGACGTCGATCAGCAAAAAGCCCTTCTTCGCAGGCGAAGGCGCCTTCTCCATGCCTGCACGCAACTGGTTGACGGTCAGGACGTAGGAATGGTGGGCGGAGATGTCAGTGCTCAACACCAGCCCAACTGCAAGCGCTGCTGCCAGACTTATCGTCATGATCCGGTATATCATATTCCGCCTCCATGGCTGTAATCAGTGGTCGAGTCCTTCAGGAGCTAATGGATGGATACCAGATATCATAGAGTCCGGATAAAACCTTGGTCAAGGACCGCTTTATTGGCCGGCGTAGTTTTCTGCTCCTCGCTGTGGGCCGGATGCGGCGAAGGTGTGAAATTGGCGCACGAAACCGAGTCGGGCGGCATCGTCACCTACCCGTTTAAAGAGAACGGGCAGTTATTGTCGCCGTTTCGAAAAGAAGCGCTGCAGACGATCGACAAGCGTTGCGGAGGATCTTCTCGCATTGTTCGAGAAGGCGAGGCGAAAGGGCGAAGCCGGGTCAATGAAAATTCCGCAGGCGCAGAGCTGATTACTGAACGGCGGTGGGGCATTCAATTCGAATGCAAATGACGGATGCTGAAAAAGGTCCCCAACTTCGTTCATCTCCTATACCCAGCTTCGCTGTATAGTCGCATCTCTATTTATGATTTCTCAACGTACCAACTGTACGCCTCGGCGTCCAAACTCACTGCGGCTTCGTTGGATGGCCTTTTTGAGCATCCGCTTCAGTTAGGAGCCATGAGAACGGGAGGCCGCTCAGTTGGGTTCCTCTTTAGGCGACAGTCATTTGACATATCTGAGGCCCAACAAACGGTCGAAGGGTCAAGGTTTAGATCCGAGCTTATTTAGTTAGCGTGGTAGGCGGGCAGCGCTACAGTTCGGGCTGGACGGCGAGCAGCTCTTTAATTGTCAACAGGCTCAGCAGCTTCACGCCTTGCTCTTCCACCCGCGCGCGTCCATCCTGCTCTTCACGATCGACGATGACCAGCGCATGAGCGACTTGCATGCCGGCTTCACGTGCGGCCGCAATGGCTTTAATGACCGACCCGCCGCTGGTTAGGACGTCATCAACCACCAGCGCCTGATCTCCTCGTTGAAAAGCGCCTTCGATCAGTTTGCCCAACCCATGGTCCTTCGGCTGTTTTCGGACGACGAAGGTACGCCATTCCTGCTGTGGCGTTTCAAGAAAACCCTGGTCGGAAATGGCAGTGACAATAGCAATTGCCCCGATTTCAAGGCCGCCCACGCTTTGGATGGAGAGTGGTCGTATAACCTCGGACGCCAATTGAGCCACCAGATGTCGAGGGCCGGGATGAGCCATGAGGACACGGCAGTCCACGTAATAGGGGCTGACGGCGCCGGAAGCCAGTTTGAAGCCGGAAGGGTCTGATTTGAAGGATTGGGTCGTGATGAACGCCCGTGCGAGGTCCTTTTTCAACTTCGGGTTCACGACAACACCTGTAGGGAGATCAATAGGCAGCGCGATCATACAGACAAGGTTGCATCCAATCAAGAAGCGTCGAGCCATTGGACGCGCGATGGCCGAAACATGCTTGTCTCTTAACGCGCGGACGCCTAGTAGATATTCGTGGCTCATCCAGGCTAGAATCCGCCGCGATGCCCGAGCCTGCCGGTCCGTCTGAATCCCTCAACACGCCGACCGACGAGAACCATCGTGTCGTCAAAGCCGCCGGGCTGATCGGGGCGGCGACCTTTTCCAGCCGGATTCTGGGCTTCATCCGCGATATGGTCCTGGCGCGCCTCTTCGGCGCGACGCCCCAAGCGGACGCATTCTTTGTCGCCTATCGCGTCCCCAACCTCCTCCGCGAGCTCTTCGCAGAGGGTTCCATGTCCTCGGCCTTTATTCCGGTCTTCACCGAATACCATACGCTGCGGACGAAGCGAGACACGTGGGAGTTGGCCAGCGCCATGTTCACCACGCTGCTGACAATCGTCACCTTGGTCGCGCTGATTGGTGTTGCGACGGCGCCTATGATCGTCGCAGTACTGGCTCCCGGCTTTCACGACGACCCATCGAAACTCGCGATGACCACGTTGCTGACCCGGATCATGTTCCCGTATTTGGTGTTCATCAGCTTGGCGGCCCTGGCGATGGGCATCCTCAATTCACTTCGGGCCTTTGCCGCGCCGGCGCTCTCACCCGTCTTCTTCAACATCTTCATCATCGGCTGCGTGCTATTTCTCTCGCCGCTCCTCGCGGAGCCTATCCTCGGCGTGGCCATCGGCGTCGTGGCGGGCGGCGCGGCGCAGTTCGCCATGCAGTTGCCGGGGCTTGGTGTTCGGGGCATGCGATTCGGGTGGCGATTTGACCCCGGGCATGCGGGTGTGAGGCGGGTGGGACGGCTGATCGTGCCGTCGCTGCTCGGTCTCTCGGTGACGCAGGTCAATATTACGATCAGCACGATTCTGGCGTCGTTCTTCCCCGGCGCGCCGACCTACCTGTTCTACGGCATGCGATTGATTCAATTCCCGTTGGGCATTTTTGGGGTGGCGCTGGCGACGGCCATCCTGCCGACCCTGTCGGCGCAGGCCGCCACGGGACGCCTGGATGAATTACGCGATACGCTGGGCTTTGGTTTGCGGATGATTCTCTTCATCATGCTACCGGCTATGCTAGGCTTGGTTCTCCTTCGCGTGCCGATCGTGCACCTGTTTTTCGAACATGGCTCCTTCACGCCCAACGATACGGCGGCGACCGCCCTGGCGGTGCTCTGCTATGCAGTGGGGCTCTGGGCGTTCGCCGGGGTGCGCATCATTGTCGCGGCATTTTATTCTCTTCAAGATACCCGGACTCCGGCGCTGGTCGCAGTGGCTGCCGTCTTAGCTAATCTGACGATGTCACTGCTGTTGATGGAGCCGCTCCGGCACGCGGGACTGGCCCTGGCCACGGCTCTGGCGGGGATGCTGAACGCCGTGACGCTGGTGGCGGTGCTGAACCGTCGGCTAGGCGGTGTGGATTGGGGGTCGGTCGGTCGATCTGCCGCTCGGGTGTTGGTGGCCGCAGTGCCGCTCGCTCTGGCGTGTCTCTGGGTGGCGAGTCTTGAGGTCTGGAGCCGTCAAGAACAATGGATAGCCAAGACGATCATGTTATGTGTCGGCCTTGGCTTGAGCGCCACCGGATATCTCGGCGTCCATGCCCTCATGCGATCACCGGAGCTCGACGTCTTTTGGGGTATCATTCAGCGAAAATTGAAGAAACAATAGAGGTCATATGATAGAGCGATGCGTCTTTAAAACTCCATGGGGATGGATGGGCCTGGCTGGGTCCATCCGCGGGGTGCGGATCATTGCCTTGCCCAAGACATCACGGCGATCGGTGGAAGGTGCATTGGACGCACAGTGGGCCTCTATGAACGGCTCGCCGGCAGCAAAAGGGTCGCATGTGCAGCTCTCCGCGAGCCCGTCGCCCCTATTAAAAGAGGCGCAGGCTCAACTCCTCTCATTCATGGCCGGCGAACGGTCGACTCTGGATTTTCCGATCGACCTCTCCGGCGGGTCGTCGTTTCAACGGCGGGTATGGCGAGCGATCCTGCGCATCCCATACGGGCGCGTCCGATCGTACAAATGGGTTGCGGCGAGGGTCGGCGGTCAGCGGTATGCCAGGGCCGTCGGGAATGCGGTGGGCGCCAATCCGGTTCCCGTCATTATCCCGTGTCATCGCGTGGTGGCGCATGACGGATCGCTTGGCGGTTTTTCAGGGGGCTTGCGGACGAAGCGCCGGCTGCTCGCCTTGGAAGGATCGTTGGCGCAACTTAAAGCAAGGCCGCGAGTCACGAGGCGAGGGGGGTAAGGCAGTCGCATGTGGTCTAGTCTTGAGATGATGTTCATGCTCTATGTGCGTTGTCTCGCCATTCGTTTCTTGAGCCTCAAGCCCCGTGCCACGAGCCCCGTGTCCTACCTATGAAGGCCGTGATCCAGCGAGTGACACGCGCTGCCGTAGAAGTGGGAGGAGACGTGGTCGGACGGATCGATCACGGCGCGCTTGTGCTCTTGGGGGTAGGGAAGGGTGATGGCGAGGCCGACAGCCGCTACATCGTCGAGAAGATTGCTTCGCTGAGAATCTTCAGTGATTCGAACGGAAAGATGAACCGGTCATTGCAGGAAACCGGCGGCGCGGCGCTAGTGGTATCTCAGTTCACGCTTCTTGGGGAGGTGGACAAGGGCCGCCGGCCTGGCTTTGATCAAGCCGCTCCGCCTGACATCGCCCGTGCGCTGTATGAAGATGTCATTACCGGCCTGCAGGGGATGGGAGTTCGGACTGAACGAGGCCGATTCGGCGCTCACATGCGGGTCTCGCTGGAGAATGATGGACCGGTCACGTTTATCCTCGATAGCAGGCGACGCATGGATGGAAATGCGACTGCCAATGAACAGTGATGGCTGTCGAGGCCGTATGCACCAATAGGATCCAGTCTCCTGTATTGGTATGGGCTTTGCATTTCTTCAACTTGCCAGTAGGTAGGGAGGGTGGCATACTGAAGATGAGAGGTGGGACATGGACACCCGGATCCCGGAACATCATCCACTTCGCCGGCTGTTCGGCGCGCTGACCGAGAAGAGCTTCGCCGTGACGTTGGGTTGGCCGGACGTCAAGATCACGGAGTATGTTTCCAATCTCCTCGTTGACTTCACGCACACCGATCAGGTGTACCGAATCCGGAACAAGATCGGGGACAAAATCGACACCGTCGTAGACATGTTGTTTGAGTCCGAACTCCTGCTTCAAGCGGAGTCGCTTGATCGGGAGCGTGAAGTGCATCGCCATATCGGCGATTTCACGCTATTCATGGCCGGGTTGTTTCCCGAATACCTTCGCCGGCTCAAAACCGCTAGCCTGATTTACCACAAAGACTTCCTCGTTGATTACGTGAAGACGGGCAAGCGCTCCTATGGAATGGTTGCGCGGTTTCATGAAAGCGATGCGAGCGGCCCCGGGTCGGTCTTCCACAAGCTCTCCGAAAATTTTGAGCTCTGCGTGACCGGCCTAGGTTTCGTGCGCAACGATCTCGACCGTATGAAAGATCCGGCCTACCGAAAAGCCAAAGACGTCCTCCTCAATTAACGTCACCTACCGGTCCTTTGAAACCCTCTCGCCCACTCATTGCGGCTCACGGCGGCGCCGGCAGGCCGTCACTGACCGGCCCTCAAAAGGTGTGCTTGGCCGACGCTCTGGCGGCGGGCTATGACCTGCTTCGACAGGGAGGCTCTGCGCTTGAAGCCGTAGAGGCGACCATCCGATTCTTGGAAGCCTCCGGTCTCTTTAATGCGGGTGTCGGCGCGCGGCTCCAGTTGGATGGCATGAAGCGCATGGATGCCTCCATCATGGAGGGACGAGGGCTGATGGCCGGCGCAGTCGCGGCAATTGAAGATGTGCGGCATCCGATTACGGTGGCGAAATTTGTCATGCAAGAGACAGGTCACGTCCTCTTAGTCGGTCCGCCTGCCACTCGCTTCGCCCGCCATTACAAACTGGAACGACAACTATCTCCTCAACGCGCTTCTGACAATGTACTTTCCATGCCCACTCGAAGGGATCGACAGGCAAAAAAGACTCTTACTCTCTTCATGCAGATGCAACGGCGAACGCAATCCGACTTGGAAACGGTGGGGGCCGTGGCATTGGATGAACAAGGGACCGTGGCGGCCGGCGCTTCGACCGGCGGTGTGGCGGTCATGCTGCCGGGGCGAGTGGGTGATACGCCGCTCATTGGATGCGGCGTATATGCGGACAACATGGGGGGAGCCGTCTCAATGACGGGGATCGGCGAAGGGATTATCAGAATCGGTGTCGCGAAGGAAATCGTGGATCGATTGGCGGGCGGAGCCACGCCTGCGGTTGCCGCGAGGCTCGTCCTCAAAAAGCTCGCTTCACGTCTGCAGGGATCGGCCGGCGTCCTGGTGCTTACACCTGCTGGTCGGTTCGCCATCCGCCACACGACTCCGCACATGGCGGCCGGGTATTGGCGCGGAAAAGGGAGACCGATCGTGGCGGATCATTTTGGCTTGTAGCGGGTTGCGGATGAGTTGCGGAATGTGGAATCGGAACAGTAGAGTACAGCCAGGTGGCTTGATTTCGCGCTTTCCTAGGGAGGTGACATGCGCCAAGTGCTGTTCCATCTCGCCTTTCCGATGTATGACCTCCATGAGACCAAGCGGTTTTACGTCGATGGTCTGGGCTGTAGACTCGGGCGCGAATCTCCTTCAGCCGTCACGCTCGAACTGGGAGGCCATCAAATCGTCGCTCAACTGACGTCCCAGCCGCTCGATCGGCAGAAGGGGATCTATCCACGTCACTTCGGGTTGATCTTTACATCGGAAGAAGATTGGCGGAAGCTGGCCGATCGGGCCAAGGACCGCGGGCTGACCTTCTACCAGCAGCCGCGCCGGCGCTATGCCGGGACGAGAATCGAGCATCAAACTTTCTTTCTGGAAGATCCCTCGCACAATCTGCTGGAGTTCAAGCACTACACTTATGACACCGCGATTTTCGGAGAACACCAGCATGCCGAGGTGGGAGACATGGAGGAGCGGCGCTAGGCAGGATGTTGAAAAAGGCGGCCTTGTTGGAAGGACTTTTTGAGCATCCTGCCATGTTCTGGTGCCGTTTGAGATTATCGCTGCAGCTCAATCTCTTAAGTATCGCTAGAATTGCACTAGCCATTAATGACTCGACGCCAATTTCAATCCGACGATACCGGCGATGATGATCAGGATACACATGACCCGCAGGAAATCCCTCGATTCTCCGAACAGAACGATTCCCATGATGGCGGTTCCGGCCGCTCCGATGCCCGTCCAGATGGCATAACCGGTTCCGACCGGAATCGTCTTCAACGCGACGGCTAAGAGCCACACGCTCACTGCCATCGCGGCCGCAGTTCCGACGCTCGGCCACAGTCGCGTAAATCCTTCTGTATACTTCAACCCGGTCGCCCACACGATTTCAAAGATTCCGGCAATCACCAAATACATCCACGCCATGATGTCTCCTCGGTTCTATTCAGCCAGGACGAATCCTCCCACGTGTACCATTAACGGCGTCGTGGATGAAAGAGAAAGGATCGGGGACCGAATGGAATGACGGCTATCCTGTTCTTCCCTTGCTCCGTTCCATCTGCCGCAAGATTTGCTGTTGCCGGACGGACAAGTACCGAGTCAGGCGCAACGGGTCGTACATGCGCGGCGCGGGCAGCATCGCCGCCAGCAGGGCCGATTCTTCGGGAGTCAAGTCGTGCGCAGACTTATGGAAGTGGTGCCGCGCCGCGGCCTCGGCGCCATAGACGCCCTTTCCCCATTCCACCACGTTGAGGTAGATCTCCAAGATGCGCTTCTTCGGCAGGTGGCGCTCCAGTGCACGCGTAATCAACGCCTCGTTGGCTTTGCGGACCAACGTCTTTTCCGAAGACAGATACAAGTTCTTCGCCAGTTGCTGTGTAATGGTGCTTCCGCCTTTCTTCAATCGGCCCGATTCAAAATCCTGCGCGGCGGCTTCCCGAATGCCCTTCCAATCAAATCCTTCATGCTGGTAAAACGACGCATCTTCCGCCACAATGACCGCTCGCTGCAAATGCGGAGAGATACGCCCAAGCGGCACCCAGGTCCAGCGTGGTTTGGACGGCCGTGTCTGTTCGCGCGCGCGGGCCTGCATGAGAGCGGTCGAAGGCGGATTGCTTGCAGCCAGCCGCGACACATCGGGGAAGGTGATGAGCCCGTACAGCGCAAGCCCCATGATGGGCGCGCTCACCAGCAGGAGCACAGTGATCATGACGCGTACGCGCCGGGGAGGTTGTTGCGACTTCGGCATACCGCGATGATACCGCAAAAATACTGACTGCCAAGCAACGAACCAGGGCGCGGAGTTAGAGACACCCAGGCTCGACGACCACGGCTATGAAAATCCTCACCGCTGAGTTTGTGAAAAGCTGCGTCTCCGCCGACCAGTTTCCGTGCGATCGTTTGCCGGAATTGGCCTGCGTCGGGCGATCGAATGTCGGTAAGTCGTCGCTGATCAATGCATTACTGAGCCGCAAAGCTTTGGCAAAGGTGAGCGGCACGCCGGGTAAGACGCGCCTGCTCAATTTTTACCGCGTGGCGACGGCGGATCCAACGCTGCGGCGATTTTCTCTGGTCGATCTGCCCGGCTACGGATACGCCAAGGTCGCCAAATCGGTTCGCGAGGAATGGGGGCCCATGATCGAGCAATACCTGACGGGACGGCCTGAACTGTGTGGCATCGTTCAATTGGTGGATGCTCGAGGAGCCCAACGGCAGGATGAGACCACCTGGTTATGGCTCAACGGGCTTGGATTTCGGCCGATCGTTGTGGCGACGAAGATCGACAAGCTCGGTCGCGCGGAACGGGTGAGATGCCTTGCCGCGATTCGTCAGGCGCTTCAATTGCCGGACGCCGTTCCTCTCGTCCCTTATTCCTCAGTTACACGTGAGGGCAGGGATGAACTCTGGACCGCGATCCGGGAGATGCTTCTTTCCAAACCGTAAGACTGTTCAAAAAATTTCAATTACACCCGCCGCGCCCAGGAGCGCCAAGACGCTCCCCTTCCCGAGCAGCAAGGCCGCAAGGAGCTTGGACCCCGAGCGTAGGAGTGGTACGGGAGGAGTCCTAGGAGCCTGTCCGAGTAATCCCGCACTTTTGTGTGGACAGACCCATGGCAATGTGGTTTCTAGCGCTCATGAGTAAATCATTCAAAACGTGGCACGTCGATCAGATGATGTTGTTGCCGCCATCGGTTCAGGAACTGGTGCCGGAGGGGCATCTGGCCCACTTCGTACGGGACACCGTCCGGGACTCGCTGGACCTGTCGGCCATCGTGGAGACCTACACAGAGGACCGTGGGTTTCCGCCCTATGACCCGGTCATGATGACGGCGCTGTTGCTGTATGCGTACTGCCAAGGGATCTACGCGTCGCGGCGGATCGCAAAGGCGTGTGAGGAGCGGGTGGACTTCATGGCGGTAACCGCGCTGCAGAGCCCTGACTTTCGCACGGTCAGCGACTTTCGGAAGCGGCATCTGACGGCGCTGGGCGGGCTGTTCACGCAGGTGCTCAGGCTGTGTCAGGCCGCGGGGTTGGTGCAGTTGGGGCATGTGGCCCTCGACGGCACCAAGCTCAAGGCCAACGCCTCGAAGCACAAGGCGATGAGCTATGGCCGCATGCAGAAGACCGAAGCCGACCTGGCGGCGACCGTGCAGGGGTGGCTGCAGAAGGCGGAGACCCTCGACGTGCGAGAGGATGCGGAGTGGGGCCGGGAGCGTCGCGGGGATGAATTGCCGACGTGGGTGGCAGACAAGCAGGCGCGGCGGGAGAAAATTCGGCACGCCAAGGCCGCCCTGGAAGCCGAAGCCCGTGCGAGCGCGGAGGCCAAGCGCACGCCTCCCGCGAGCAACGCGGTGGCTCCGCCCACGCGTGGCCGACCGCCTAGCCGTCCACCAGGCGTCCCTCACGATAAGGCCCAGCGCAATTTTACGGATCCCGAGAGCCGGATCATGAAGACCGCGGATGGCTTCGTGCAGGGGTACAATGCGCAGGCCGCTGTGGATGCCGCCAGTCAGATTATCGTCGCCCAGCAGGTGACCAATGCGCCCAACGACCAGCAGCACCTCGCGCCCCTGGTCGCTCAGATCAAGGCGAACACCGGCCGGCAGGCGCGCGAGGTGTCGGCCGATGCCGGCTACTGCTCGGAAGCCAACCTCCGGGAACTGAGGCGGCGGCATATCCATGGCTACGTGGCCACCGGTCGGCAACACCACGGACACGCCGCGGCGGCAGGAACCCGTCACGCACCAGGCGGGACTCGCACACGGGCCATGCAGGTCAAGCTCCGACGAGGCGGCTATCGGAGTCGATACCGACTGCGCAAGCAGACGGTGGAGCCCGTCTTCGGGCAGATCAAACAGGCACGAGGGTTTCGGCAGGTTCTGTTGCGCGGGCTCTACAAAGTGGCGCAGGAGTGGAGCCTGGTGTGTATGGCCCATAACTTCTTGAAGCTGGCGAACGCGCTTACCCGAGAGGATCGGCACGGACCGACCGTGCCGAAACGTCGTGACATGTTCTGGTAGCCCCTTGGCTCTCACGAAGTGCCCCCCGGATGAGAATACCGAACCAGCTTGTAAAAAGGTCACCGTTAATCGCGGCTCAGACAATTACTCGGACAGGCTCCTAGTCATTGGAATGAGCAGCGTGAGAAGCATCGAACGTTGTCGGTGTCCGCCTGAAGTCAGGCGGCGAAAGGAGGAGGTCAAAGTATGGATGATCTGAGTCCCCCGGGCCACACCGGCCCGGCGGCGGTAGGACACTCCGCACGAAGTGAGCATTCCGCTTAGGAACCGGAGAGCCAGGCGCTTCACGGCAGCTATGCCACTGGTTGATGACCACGACGAAGCGCTGGATCGGATGTGACCGATTCCTTCCGGTGACCAGACGACGGAAGTCGCCGCTTCTCTACTGACCGGCGGGTCTACAAAGTACAGCATAGAAGGGGATCGGCGTCCTAAGCGCCAAGAGAGGGGGTCTTCTCGAAGGAGGAGAGCCTCTCTCTTCGTTTTGCGCCTAGCCCGGTGATCAGTTTTTTTCTATTGTCTCAGGTACATCTCGCCATAGTTCGATGTGCCGACCGATCGGTCGATCTGTTCGATCCATCGGCCTGCGATGGAAAACGGCACCCACACCTCAGCGCGCGTCCTCATCCCTTGATATTTCCGATCGGACGCAACTCCGCCACTTTTTTGGTGATCCCCGCCCGATCCACGGTTTCGACCACATCGGAAATGTTCTTGTAGGCAAGGCCGGCTTCCTCCGCCAGGCCCGACATCGAGGCGGCCTTCACGATAATGCCCCGGTCCGCCATCTGCTTTCGAATCTGCTCTCCTCGCACCGTCCGCTTCGCTTGCGCGCGCGACATGGTCCGGCCTGAGCCATGCATGGTCGATCCAAACGTGTCCTGCATCGCCTGCTCCGTCCCGACCAACAGATAGGAGCCGGTTTCCATGGATCCGCCGCAGATCACCGGCTGGCCGGTGTTTCGATAGATCTCAGGCAATTCAGGCCGCCCAGGGCCATAAGCGCGTGTCGAACCCTTCCGGTGCACAACCAGGTCCCCTTCGGCATACTTTTCGACCTTGGCGATATTGTGCGCGACATCGTAAATCACGTGCATGCCCAACGATTCAGCCGGACTGCCGAATACCGCGCCAAACGCTTCTCGGATCTGATGCGTGATGACCTGCCGGTTGGCGAATGCGCTGTTGGCGGCACAGTTCATAGCTGTGAAATAATCCTGCCCTTCCGGTGAGTGAAACGGCGCGCAGGCGAGCTGTTGATCCTTCACGGTGATCCCATAACGCCGCATGGCTTTTTCAAAGACCTTCAAATAGTCACTGGCCACCTGATGCCCGAAGCCGCGCGATCCGCAATGAACCATGACGACGATCTGATCGCGGCCGACAATGCCCAGAGCGGCGGCGGTATCGCGATCGAACATACGATCGTCGGAGACCACCTGGACCTCGAGGTAATGGTTACCCGACCCGAGGGTGCCCAATTGGCTGTGCCCTCGCTCCACCGCCTGGTCACTGACCTTTGATGGATCAGCGCCGGAAATGCAGCCGCGCTCTTCGATCCGTTCCAGATCCTCATGCCATCCATAGCCGTGTTCTATACACCAGCGGACACCCTTTCGCATCACATCGTCAAATTCCCGGCGATTCAGCCGAACGGTTCCCTTCGATC
>JBOHOS010000614.1:0-10012 GCA_050731295.1 Nitrospiraceae bacterium
GAGCCCACTGTATCAACATACACCGGCCGTCTGGGAGAGAAACTTCAGAACTTGTTACTCGGCCTGTTTCCAAGGCCTCAGAGGCCTTGCAGAAAGAACAACGCGTTGGCGATTGAGCGATATTCTCATGGCACCTTTTTCCGACAATATCGCCGAACATCGCGCCACCGGACGCATTCTGAAACCGTATCTGCCATCGTTGTGCATCAATCAGCGAGATCACGGCCGGGCTCGCATCAACTAATTCCTTAATGCTGAAAGCATCTTGGCCCGGAACATCATGTCGCTCGTCAGAGTTCGATGGGTGAGTGCTCATCAAGAACCTTTCTGCCTAGAAACAGCCTGCCCGCATAGTACACAGACAAGGCAGGTAATGTGCCACCAAGAGACCGACTCTAGATTTTTGGATAGATCCTTCTAGATTTCAATGACATCATCATTTTTCTAGGGGCTTCAGATTGGAAGAAAGATGCGGGATTCGAGTAGGGTAAGAGCCAGTCCGAATGGAGAGGAATTGATTCACCAAATTCTCAGTGAGACAGTTTGAGACGCTCTTCAAATTGAGTCTTGCTGATAACGGTAGCGTTTTTGACGATGTTTCAAAAACTGCCACTGTCCACAAACCGACGTGGTAATGGCCCTCGTTCCTGCTACTAAAAATGAGTAGCTAGTTTAAACAGAACCGCGGAACGCTGGTGCGCCCGGCAGGAATCGAACCTGCGACAACCAGCTTAGAAGGCTGGGGCTCTGTCCAACTGAGCTACGGGCGCGAAGAGCAATTACGGAAGATCAAAAAATGGTTAGCGGAGATATCAGGAGATATCTACCAGAACCACAGCGTTTTAGAGACGGCCTGAGTCAGAAGGCATCGCTCGCGGTTTCATTCGAACTGACTAGAGGGACCGGGGTAGCTAACTTGGATTGGTCGGGGCGAGAGGATTTGAACCTCCGACACCCTGCTCCCAAAGCAGGTGCGCTACCAGGCTGCGCTACGCCCCGACTCGGTCCTTATTCGTTTTGCAGATGATGGCCTTCGCTTGCGCGAAAGCTTTCGCCCGGTGGCTAATGCGATTCTTCTCAGCTGGCGTCAATTGCGCCAACGTCTTCCCAATCTCAGGTACAAGGAACACCGAATCGTATCCGAACCCACCTGAGCCCGAAGGTCTTTCAGCAATCATTCCTTCAAGAATCCCTTGGGCTATATCAACTTCGGGGATCAATGGGTGGGCGATCGCAGCGACGGTCATAAACCGTGCAGTCCGTCGGGCCTGCGGAACTCCTTCAAGTTCCCGCAGCAGCTTACGCCAGTTGTCTTCGTAGGTTGCGTGCTCGCCCGCATAACGGGCTGCATAAATCCCTGGACGTCCATCCAATGCATCCACCACTAGCCCTGTGTCATCAGCCACCGTGGGCAATCCTGTGTGCGCGGCAATCACCACCGCCTTCTTCACAGCATTGGCTTCACACGTCTGGCCGTCCTCGATGACCTCGGGCGCGTTCGGAAAATCAGTCAACGTTCGCAGGCGAACCCCCAAATCACTGAGGAGCGCCGCAACCTCAGCTCCTTTATGAATGTTCCGTGTTGCTAAAACCAATTCTTTTATCACGGCGCTTGTGCTTATTCTAACCGGCTATTCCAAACTTCCGACCAATTCTTTCTGCAGCGAGACAAGGTTCTGAATAGCTTCCCATCCCAACGACAGAAACTCATCAAGGTCCTTCTTTTCGAAGGGGATATGTTCTGCCGTTCCCTGCACCTCTACAAATCGACCTCGACCGGTCATCACCAAATTCATATCGACCTCGGCAAGTGAGTCTTCATCGTAAGCTAAATCTACGACCACTTCACCGTCGACTTTCCCCACACTGATTGCGGCGAGGTAATCCGTAAGAGGACGTTTCTTAATTAACTTTTTCCGCTTCAGGGTGGCACAAGCATCCGCTAAGGCGACGAACGAACCAGTGATGGAAGCTGTTCGAGTCCCTCCGTCGGCCTGGATAACATCGCAATCAATCCAAATAGTGCGCTCTCCCATTTCCAGTGTATCAGTGACCGCACGCAAGGATCTGCCGACCAAACGTTGAATTTCCAATGTGCGACCACCCTGTTTTCCCTTGACCGCCTCGCGTTGCGTCCGATCTTGGGTCGCCCTCGGAAGCATGGCGTATTCCGCTGTGACCCACCCACGACCTTTATCCTTCAGAAATGGCGGGACCTTTTCCTCCACCGACGCCGTGCAAATGACCTTCGTCCCTCCCATCTCAATCAGGACGGATCCTTCGGCATATTTGATGAAATTCCGAGTAATTTTAACCGGTCGCACCTGGTTTCTTCGGCGGCCATCTCCACGCACAAGAGCCATACCTTCCATGAACAATCCTCTTGCTAGTCGAAAATTGGATTATAGAGAAGGGGTAAAGAAAGATCAATTCAATGAGGACGATGACGGGATTCATGCCGGCCTTCTTGATCCTTTCGATATAGGCTCTGCCGCCGCTGAAGACTAAGGTAAATTCGTATTCCCAGGAGACCAATGATAAACATGCTGATGGCAGCGACAAAAAAATCCTCATGCGGAAATAAATACAACATAGAACCGTGGCAACCGGTGCGCTTTCCGGTATGTTATGTTTTGATGAGATGTTCCTTTATGCTATTTGCATTTTCAATACACAAGACCATATACAGGCACTGTCGACGTACAAATTTGTACGGAAGGGAGCCCTGTCATCGATATGGCCCATCATCGAATCAGTGTGAAACTTTCATTGCCTGCCGGGAGCTTTGGAACTCACTGTTGATTTGTGAATACTGATCCTCATCTCGGTATGAAAACTGCATGTTAACTTCTTCTTCTATTGACATGAAATTTGAAATCCTCGACCTTAGAATGGCCTGGCAATGGAAAACACCGACATTCTAATCGTCGATGATGAAGTTCCGATCCAGCGAATGTTGGGTCGGCTCCTTGAACAATACGGGTATTCCTGCACCCTCGCTTGTAATCCAAAAGACGCTCGCCTTCGACTGGATGAAAAGGAATTCGCTCTCATCCTGTGCGACGTGAACATGCCCGGGGAATCGGGGCTGGATTTGGTCAAGCACGTCCTTGAGAACCACCCCCATACCGCCGCTGTCATGGTAACCGGTCTCGACAATCCTCAGTTGGCTAGCGCAGCCCTGGAGATTGGCGCATATGGGTACATCCTCAAACCATTTGAGTCCAACGAAATCCTAATTAACGTCGCAAACGCGTTGCGGAGGCGGCGCTTGGAAATCGAGAATAAGGCTCATCGGGAACGATTGGAGCTAACGGTCCTCGAACGGACAGCGGCGCTTCGGCATGCGATCGACAGCCTTGAGGAAGCCGAGAAAGAACTCCGGTTGTCTCGCGAAGAAACAATCCAGCGGCTGGCCATTGCCGCAGAGTATCGGGATGGCGCCACTGCACAGCACATCCAACGAATGAGCCACTATTGCAGCCTACTGGCCTGCCGGTACGGCCTAGAGCCGAACCATTGCGAACTGATTCGCATCGCAAGCCCGATGCATGACATTGGAAAAATCGGAACACCGGATCATATTTTGCTGAAGCCGGGCAAATTCACACCCGATGAATTTAAAGCCATTGCTCTTCATCCGGAGATCGGGTACCGCATTCTTTCCGGGTCGGGTGCAGAATTGCTTAAGCTCGCCGCAACGATCGCGTGGACTCACCATGAAAAATTTGACGGTAGCGGCTATCCACGGGGATTGTCCGGCAACGCCATCCCGTTGGAAGGGCGAATCGCAGCCATTGCCGACACGTTCGACGCTCTGACCAGCAAGCGAGTCTATAAACCTGCCTTTCCCATTGAGCAGGCCATCGAGATCATGCATAAGCGACGTGGCAAGGATTTCGATCCGGACTTATTGGATACGTTCCTCGAGGCGATGGACGAAGTTCTGATCATTCGCAATCAATATGCGGACGCGTAATACAAGCAAGTCGTCATTGGTGCGGGATTCGAGTTGACAGCCAAGCATCAGTGCAGATACACTAGCCACCGTCACCGTCTACCACGGTGAGTCTTCAGCTTCTCCCGCCAGGCAGAGATTCCGGTTCCAAAATCAATACCTTCATGGAGATCCGACAAGTCGATAATCAGTTCAGGTGGAAAATCACTACACAAAAGGGGTGTGCATGAATCGGTCAAACGTTTCTCGCAACTGGATTGCCTACGTCTGTGAATCGTTAGTCTCGTCCGGGGCCATGCCGACCTGGGAAGCATCAGAGTATTTCACTATCAACTTGTTTGGCCAGTCACCAAACCCTCGTCTCCATGAGACCAAAGCCCCGTATGAAGCGATCTATCAATTTCTCCACCGCCTTTACAGCCCGCTCGTTGAAGCGGCGACACGTTCAATAGGCATGCCGTCAGCCTCGATGATCCATATTTTCACGGACATCAGCCTCATCAGCAACTCAGCGGTTTTGGTCGTGTACTTTCCGGGCGAGAACCGACCGCATCAACTGTTATTGCTGGACGCAACGCGGGCTTGGGATCTCGTTTTTCCCGATGCCGAAGCGTTCAACGAATGGGCTGAAGAGCGCTATCGATGGGTCGTAGACGCGTTGCATGCTGCCATCAAAACCGTGCCCGCGCAGTCCCTTGTCGCCAGCCTGTAATTCAGCTCGCTCAAGTCGAACCTAAGAGCGTCGAGCTTCAGCAGCCGATCCAAATGATAGTCCACAGGGGGCCATGCGGCGCCTGTGGACCGGCTCTCCTCTTTCAGCTCATCCCTTTTCGGGCTCATAGTTCAAGTTCGGTGCGAGCCAACGCTCTACCGTGCGAAGGTCCATCTGTTTGCGCAGTTGGTAATCAATCACCTGATCGCGGCCAATCTTGCCGACCGCGAAGTATCGTGAATCCGGATGGGCAAAATACCATCCGCTCACGGAGCTTGCGGGATACATAGCAAAGCTTTCCGTTAAATGGATGCCCGTGCACTTCTCCACCTGGAGCAGATCGAAGAGCAACCGTTTCTCGGTGTGGTCCGGACAAGCAGGGTATCCCGGAGCGGGGCGAATGCCGCGATAGCGCTCACGAATGAGATCTTCATAGCTCAATTGCTCCTCTGTACCATATCCCCAATCCTTACGCGCTTCCTGATGGAGTAATTCCACGAATGCTTCCACCAGGCGATCGGCAAGCGCTTTGGTCATGATGGAGTTATAGTCATCATGATCCTTTTCAAATTGTTCGCAGAGCGCCTCAATCCCGATTCCGGCCGTCACAGCAAATCCTCCGAGATGGTCGGCCAGATTCGCTGCGCGAGGCGCAATGAAGTCTGCGAGCGCCTGATTAAACTGGTCGGCCGGCTTCTCCGCCTGTTGGCGTAACGTATGGAACGTGGTTTTTACTTTCGTCCGTGATTCATCCGCGTAGACCTCAATGTCGTCTTCGACACTGTTGGCAGGAAAGAATCCGTAGACTGCCCGAGCCGTTAGCGATCCATGGCTCACGATGTCTTGTAATAATTGCTGCGCATCGTCAAACAGCTCCCTCGCTTTTTCACCGATGGCGGAACCGTCAAGAATGGCAGGGTATCGCCCCTTCAATTCCCAGGTGTGAAAGAACGGTGTCCAGTCTATAAAAGGGACTATCCGGTCAAGCGGAAACTGGTCTAAGACGCGTGCGCCGATGAACGCCGGCTGAGGCAGATCGGAAGCTTTCCACTCAATCCGCGTTCGCCTGTCACGAGCTTGGGCAAGAGTCAGCAACGTCTTTGGTCCGCGATTCTGATGCGCGTGCCGTACATGCTCCTGATCCAGACAATTGCGCTCAACGAATGCAGGCTTCAACTCTGGGTTGATGAGATGGCCTACGACGCCTACGGCCCGGGACGCATCCAGGACGTGGACCACGGACTGCGCATAGGCAGGCGCGATCTTGACCGCCGTATGAGCCTTGCTGGTCGTCGCGCCGCCGATCAACAGTGGGACGTGAAATTCCTCGCGTGACATCTCGCGCGCGACGTGCACCATCTCTTCAAGCGACGGAGTGATGAGGCCGCTCAAGCCGATCATATCGACCTTCTGTTCACGGGCTGTATGCAGGATTTTTTCGCAGGGAACCATGACTCCCAGGTCAATGACCTCATAGTTGTTACACCCCAAGACGACCCCGACGATGTTCTTGCCGATATCATGGACATCGCCTTTAACCGTCGCCAGCAGGATCTTTCCTTGCGCCTGGTGCCGACCGGAAGCCTGCTTCTCCACTTCCATGAAGGGCAACAGGTAGGCGACTGCTTTTTTCATCACGCGCGCGCTCTTCACGACTTGCGGAAGGAACATCTTTCCGGCGCCGAACAAATCGCCCACGATGTTCATGCCCGCCATCAACGGACCCTCGATAATCTGCAGCGGCTTCTCGTAGTTTTGCCTCGCCTCTTCCACATCCGCTTCAACATATTCCGTAATCCCTTTGACCAGCGCGTGCGAGAGCCGCTCCTCGACAGTGCCCTGTCGCCACCCCTCCTCCTGCTCGGCCACCTTGTCCCGCCGCTTGACGGTTTCGGCAAACGCGACCAATCGCTCGGTTGCATCGGCCCGTCGATTCAGCAATACATCCTCGACAAGTTCAAGCAGGTCTTTGGGAATCTCTTCGTAGACCTCCAGTTGACCGGCATTCACGATTCCCATGTCCAAGCCTGCCCGGATGGCATGGTACAGGAAAGCCGAGTGCATCGCCTCGCGGACGACATGATTGCCGCGGAACGAAAAGGAAATGTTACTGATGCCGCCGCTGACCTTGCACAGAGGCAGACTGGCCTTGATGCGCCGTGTCGCTTCAATGAAATTGACCGCATAGCTATTGTGCTCTTCGATTCCCGTGCCGACCGTGAGCACGTTGGGATCAAAAAAAATATCTTGCGGCGGAAACCCGATGTCTTCAGTCAGAACCCGATACGCGCGGGCGCAGATTTCGACTTTGCGCCCCATCGTATCGGCCTGCCCTGCTTCATCGAAGGCCATCACCACGACGGCCGCACCGTATTGCCGGATCAGCCGAGCGTGATGCACAAACGCCTGTTCGCCTTCCTTGAGGCTGATGGAGTTGACCACCGGCTTGCCCTGCACACACTTCAAACCCGCTTCAATGACGGACCAGTTCGAGCTGTCGATCATGATCGGCACTCGCGCGATATCCGGTTCCGAGGCGATCAACTTGAGAAACGTGGCCATCGCGTCCACGGAGTCGAGCATGCCCTCATCCATGTTCACATCGATGATCTGCGCTCCTCCGTCGACCTGCTGCCTTGCGATGGATAGCGCCGTCTCGAAATCGCCGTTGAGAATGAGCTTGGCGAATTTCGGAGACCCCGTGACATTCGTGCGCTCTCCGATATTAAGGAAGTTCGATTCGGGACGAATCGTCAATGGCTCCAGCCCGCTTAAACGGGTATATGGCTCAGGACGAGATCGCACATGCGGCTGAGTCCCATGGATCGCCTTTACAATGGCCTGAATATGCGCCGGCGTCGTCCCGCAGCAGCCGCCGACGATGTTCAACCATCCGTTTTTCACGAACTCTTGCAGGTCGCCAGCCATAATGTCCGGGGTTTCATCAAACCCCCCGAAGGCATTGGGCAGTCCTGCATTGGGATAGCAACTGATATAGACGGGAGCAATCTTCGCCAGTTCTTCGATGTACGGACGCATTTGCTTCGCCCCAAGGGCGCAATTGATGCCCACGCTCAACAGGGGCATGTGTGAAATGGAATTCCAAAACGCTTCAATCGTCTGGCCCGAAAGCGTACGGCCGCTTCGGTCCGTAATCGTGACGGACACCATCACGGGCACGCGCCGGCGATGCCTCTCAAAATAGTCTTCGATGGCGAAGAGCGCGGCTTTGAGGTTCAACGTGTCGAAGACGGTCTCCGCCAGCAGAAGATCAACACCGCCATCCATCAATCCCCGGACCTGCTCGAGGTACGCGGTTACCAGTTGATCATAGGTGACGGCCCGAAATGCCGGATTATTGACATCAGGGGACATGGAAGCCGTGCGGTTCGTCGGCCCGATGGCGCCGGCCACAAAACGCGGGCGGGCTGGATCCGCGGCTTGCATCGCCTCAACGGCTCGGCGGGCAGCCTTCGCTCCGGCAAGATTGAGGGCGTAGGCCTGTTCCTCCAATTTATAATCCGCCATCGAAATAGATGTGGAATTGAACGTGTTGGTCTCAATGATATCGGCTCCCGCATCGAGGAATTGTCGATGGATACTCTCGATCAGGTCCGGTTGGGTGATGCACAGCAGGTCGTTGCATCCCTTGAGATCGCTGGGATGATCGGAGAATTGCCGGCCGCGATATCCGGACTCATCCAGATGGTAGCTCTGGATCATGGTCCCCATCGCCCCATCGATGATCGCCACGCGATTCGACAGAATCTGTTCCAACTGATCGACGTGATGGCTCATCTATTACCTATGCAGAGGGAAATCGGCCCGGTCACTATACTGGAACGCCCCCCTCGTCGCAAGGCAAGCCCGGCTCTGCGGTCTTGACAAGAGATCGACGCCGTCGATACGATATTCGGACGCTTGGAGCGACGATTGATTTCACGATCATTTTTCGTGTCTCGCCTGTTTTCCTCTCTTCCAGTGAGCGTGCTCCTGTCCATTTTCCTTCCCCTTGTGGCGGCCGCAGCGCCCTATTTCGAAGATGGTTTCATCGGGCTGACGCAGGTCGAGCTGCGCGAGAAGCTTGGACCACCGCAGGCGGTTCGTGACCGAAAGGCCGCTTTGCGCGTGTTCAACTATTATTCATTCAGTGACTGGGAGAATTACTACAAAAAGCTCGTCTCTCCGCAGAACGGGGAGGACGTTTACAAGTATAAGCGCGATGGCATTGATGTCCGATATTCCTTCAGTTACCTCGTGGACCTCAATGACACCAGCGAGTCACCGACCCTCTACGCGCATCTGGTCGATATCGAATTTTCACCGTCCGTTCCCCTGGAAAAGATTCCGTCTCTCGTTCCTGAGCTTCGCCCGCCGGTGGAGCCGACCGCCCCGTCATTTCGGTCCAATATCTGGATCCTGGTGTTCAAAGGTCCCCCCTCGTCGGATGCGCGGGCCATTGTCAAAGAGCAAAGCAGAGAAAACTTGGAATGGTCGCTGGCGTATCAATTCTTTTCCCTGCAGGGGCTCCCGGAGTTCTTGACGACCAAGGCGTTGGTTGATCGGGTCGAGATCAGTCCACAGAGCGTCCAAATGGTGCGCGAGCGTCAGCGCCTGACACATGAGCCGATCATGAATCCCTTCTCTGTAGAATTCGCACAGCGGCCCGCCCCGCCACCGACGACGAAGAAAATCCCGGTTCCGAAATACGCCGACTAGCCTGGGCCAGATCTATTCACTCTGATACTTGATGTCGTTCGGATCGGCGAGCGAGAGATACGGCTCTCCCCACTGGTGGGCGCTTTTTACATCCCAATCTTCCGATACGGAGACGGGTTTCAGACGAATCCCCCAAATCCCTCCGTGCACGAGGTGTGTCAATCCGGCGCCGGAATCCTCGACGACTTGGTCTAGGGCCGGACACAACGGACGCTTCGAATCATCGCACCATCCCGTCACCCAACACCATTCACCGAGCGCGTTGCGCTCGTAGCTCTTGACCTGAAGGACCACGCGGACAGGCCCGATTTCGCGAAACCGCGCAAAGACCGCCTGCTCACAATTCGGATTGCTTTCAACCTCAATCAGCATTAATCACCCACGCACCATAACTGTTCATGTGCGTGCTGCGGGAGTAAACGGCAGTCTAGCCTTCCTCATCCTTCCCGCCTTGACTGGCCCTTGATCCCGCTGTTACAGTAAGTTCCGCTGTTATGACGCCGCAAGTGCCCACACGAGACGTTCCGTTATCCCCCGGTCTTACTGCTCTTGAAGGCGCCTCAGATAGACCTGGTCAACCGGATGAGGGCGCCCTTCAGCCCAAACCCTTTCTATGCCGCCGT
>JBOHOS010000615.1:0-12141 GCA_050731295.1 Nitrospiraceae bacterium
CCTTCATGTTCCGCAACCCGCACCCATCCGAGTCGTGAGCCTGCACATCGAAGCCATGCCCGTCATCCTCCACCTCCAAACGAAGGTTGCCATTGCTCCGACGGAACGACACGGCGCCTGTCTTGGCCCCGGAATGCCGGAGACTGTTACTCATGGCCTCTCGGGCGATGAACAAGACATGCCGGGCCTCTTCCGGCGTCAACTGGCTTGCGGCAATGGCTTCCAGCGTCACGCGAAAGCGCGGGAACTGCACGCCTTGCATCGTTTGGACCAGCCGGGCCAATTCCGCCCGAAAGTGTTTCGCGCTGACGATGAGATCCGGCTCCTCTCCGACGATATAGTTCCGCACATCGCGAATCACCACGTTCAGATCGCCGATCGCCCGCGTCAGTTTCGTCAGGGCCGCCGAGGAGTTTTCCTTCATAAGCTGTTGGCACTCCTCCAGTCCCAGCCCGATCGCATAGACCGATTGGATAATATTGTCATGAAGGTCCTGAGCCAATTGCTCACGCTCCTCCATCATCTTGCGGAGCTGCTCGTCGCTCTTCCTCAAGGCCTCTTCGGCTCGCTTGCGCTCGCTGATGTCGGTCATGGCGCCGAGCGCGCGAATCGGCCTTCCCGCGCGATCGCGCATGATATGGGCACGGTCGCTGATGACGGCATAGGAATCATCTCGGCGGCGAAAGCGGTATTCATAGGCGTAGGTCGTTCCACCGTGCGCGAGCGCATCCTGAAGGATCGATAGGATGTCCGGCAAATCATCGGGATGGACGCGTTCTTTCCACCATTCGACGGTCGGCGCGACGTCCTGCGCCGCGTACCCGAACACTTTCTCGAACCCGATGCTGCGGGTCACCTCGTGGGTTTCCAAATCCCAGTTCCAGATAATGTCGTTCGTCGCCAGCATGAACAGCCGCATTTGCTGCTCATTTTCCCGAAGCTGCTCTTCAGCCCGCTTCCGTTCCGTGATATCGATTGAGATTCCGCCGACCCGGCGCAGGATTCCCGTTTCATCGAACATCGGGAATTTGGTGACGAGTCCGCAATGGAGGCCGTCGTTGAGCTGAAATGTTTCAATGGCCTGGACCGCGTGTCGTGTTCGGATGACACGCTGATCGTTTTCGATGAATTGGGCGGCCGTTTCGGGCGGGAAGACCTCCGCGTCGGTCTTGCCGTGACAGGTCGCGTCGCAGAGGCCGAATGTCTCCCGAAAGTACTGGTTCGTATACACGTACGCGCCGGCGATGTCTTTGATCCACGCAAATCCCGACAGATTCTGCATAAACGAAATGAACTGTTCTTCCGTGCTTCTCAGCGCCTCCTGCGCTTTCACGAAATCGTCGATATCGTTGCAGGCGCTGAACCATTTGATCCTGCGCCCTCCGGCTTCATGCACCAGGCGCGACCGGAACTGGAACCATCGATAGACGCCGGTGGCGGCGCGAAGACGAAATCTAAATTCGAACGGTTCACCGGTCGTATGGGCATGCGTCCATTGCGCGTGGATCGGCGCCACGTCGGCCGGGTGCAGCGCCGAGATCCACCCTTCCCCGCTGGCCGATTCGGCCGGCATGCCGGTATACTCATAGAACCGCGCGTTCACGTAATCACACTGGCCGTCCGCGCGGGCCGTAAAAATAATCTCCGGCACCGTTTCGGCCATGCCGCGGAACCGCTCCTCGCTCTCGCGCAAGGCTTCCTCCACCCGCTTGCGCGTCGTGATGTCCTGGAACTGAGCAATAAAGTACAACGGGGCATGGCGAACGTCCCGAACCAGCGAGGCGCTTAAGAGAACCCAGACATGATGCCCGCGCTGGTGTGTGTATCGCTTCTCCATCTGAAAGGTGCGTGTCCGGTCCAAGAGCAGGTCCTGAAGATGCGCCTGGTTGGCCGCCAGGTCCTCCGGATGCGTGATCGCGTGGCAGGTGATGGCCAATAACTCGTCTTCCGAATAGCCGACGATGTCGCATAAGCTCTGATTGACCTGCAGCCAGCGCCCGTCGATTCCCAGTATGGCCATCCCGATGGCGGCGTGCTTGAACGCGCTGCTGAATCGAACTTGGCTTTCGCGTAACGCCTCTTCCGCCGCCGCGCGTTCTTTAATTTCGGCTTGGAGCGCGGCGTTGGCCCGAGCGAGCGCCTCTGTCCGCTCCGAGACTCGAGAGTCGAGCGCCTCATGAGCGGCGCGGAGCGACGCTTCGGCTCGTTGGTGCCGGATCAGTAGGAAGGTCCCTAACCAGAAGACGATCGTACCGAGGGCGCGGTTTGAACCCGCCACCAGCGCGGGCACACCGGGTGATGAATAGACAAATCCCACCAGCGTCAACACCGTGCAGGCTGCCGCAAGCGGAACCACATGCCGTCCGGATGACATCCGGGCATGGAGGAACAACGGCACGACGTAGAGGATCCAGACCGCCCAGCCTAATGGCGTTGACAGATCGATGAGGAATATGGCCGCGGCCAGGATTACGATCACAGCCGGCATCAGGGAGCGCTTCTTCTCATGCGTCCGTGCGCGGTCGCTCGTCCGCGCCATCTGCCCCGAGACGATGTCGATCCATACGGCCACTGAGATCCTCGTCGGATGGCGTTGGCTGTTCAAGGCCTCGATGCCGAACGCCCGGGCTCCAGCATCGCCGGCCGTGGCGCCGGCATTCCTGACGGCGGCCGGCCTGCTGATCAGCAGGCCAGTAATCTATCGGAATATGCGGATGCGCACAAGAGGAGGAGTCCTAAAGCTGGGCTTCGCACGAGACCGGCGAGTATCAGCCGCCTGTCTGCGCCGGGCACATCTGATTCCCCCAAGACCTTCCTGACCATGGCCAGGAGTTCGTCATGATCGACAGGCTTTTGAAGGAAGGCCTCGGCGCCGGCTATTGCTGATTTCTTCGGAGGCCGGCATTTTCTGGAAAGGTGCCCGCGCGCCTTCTCAGACCGTGGGGTCGTGACGACAGGGATGCGCGCACCCCCGCTCACCGATGAATCTGAAGAATAGGACCGACCCGGTACCAGGGATCGGGACCGGCCTCGGCTTTATGCGGCAGGTGGGCGACATACCAGAAGACAATATCTCTTTCTTGGATGTCATCATTGTCCTTGTACCCGAGATGGCCCCTGGCGCCGAACGGCCACGGCTCATCCTCCACGGTGTTCTGCCGCCGGATGCCCACATCCTTATCCGAGAACGAGTCCGGCTTTCCATCGTCTGCTCCCGGCAGCACCCAAGCCCCATGCCCCGTGGCCTGATCGCGTATGAGCCAGACCCGATTCGAGGAAGGGCTCTTCACGAGATCTCGCTCATTCGTGTACTTATGCCAGCCGATTCCCCATCCTTCGTCCGCCCCCCCGTCTTCGTGGACAAAGATTTGATCCGAATCATTGCCCTGAATGTCGAAATCCAGGCGCCAATACGGATGGTGACTATGGTCGATCTTGCAGGACAGCCCCTTACTCTGCACAAGCGTTTGGATTTGCCCCTTCTTGCTGAGATACCAAGCTTGATAGAGATGATATTCGCCGATCCGGGCATACACGCCCAACTCAAGCCAGTCGGTCCCGCCCACGGTGTACGATTCCAGACAGACCTTTTGGTTTCCACAATTAGGGATACCGACCATGTTGCTCCATTTAATGCGATCTTGAAATGGGCCGCATCCCTCTGTCCCCCCGGTGGAGAACCACGAGGAAGGGTTCCACCAGGGTCGATCTCTCTGATACTTGACGCGGATGACCGGCAGGCTGGCTTTGGCCAGCACCGGCTCATTCTCGTAGGCGACATTGAGCAGCGCGAGGCCGGCGAGATCCCGGACTTCCCAATCGAAACTCCATGATCCCCACTCCGTATGACCGGATTGCGGTTCCGCGAAGGCCGGAGCAGCGATGATCAGGCCGCACATGATCAGGAGGAGACGAGACACGCTCTGCATGAGATCTCTCCTTTTCTTCAATTACACCCAGCCCGCCCCAGACCGTCATTTCACCCACTGTTGCACCCACCATCCCTGGGCACGCCAAGACGTGCCCTTTTCCCGTGGCCCGAGCCGGCCAAGGCCAGTTCTTTTCCCGTGGCGGCTTACGGCACCGGGCCGGCATCCAGGACCTTTTCGTCGGTGAGGTCAACGGCTGCCGAAAAAAGCGGATCACCCGAGTCTCCGCGCGCGAACGTGACCCAGAGCACACGATGACCGTACCCCGGCTTCCCCTCTTCAATCGAGGTGAGGATCGCATGCCCTGCCAGCCCCTGGACGGCGCGTTGCAAACGGCCGTCGCTCCTGGCCAGATCAACCGCCTTCTGGATCTCCTCCTCGCCTTCCGGCGGCTCATAGCCCGGCCTCGCGTTGGCGGTTTCCAGGTCCTGCCCTCTCATGCGAACCTCGACCGCCATGTTCCTCGTGTAACTGAAATACGTGAGCCGGGTCCGCCGCAATTCCGGCGCGGGTGTGACATGCTTGCCGGGCATGATCGTTTCCGTATTGATGTGGGTAAATCGTGTTCCGAGCAGATCGCGAACGCGCCGGTCCTGCAAGGCTGCCTGCTGAATCTCGGTTTCGCGGGCGGCGGACAGGGTCGAGCTGGGCACGGTCGTCGTGATCGCCGTCACGTTCGAGCGCCCTTTGGGTTTGAGGGGCCAGCCCTCCGGCGATGCATCGAACTCCAGCTTCTGCACAGGGGGCGCCTGTGCCGGAAGCGCCGACTTCGGCACATTGGTCGGCGGGTTCTCCGGATGATCGTCGCCTGTGCGACCCCCGGCAGAAAACAACGAACACCCGCCGGCCGACGCGAGGAGGAGAAGCCCCATCAGCGTCAGCCCCGGCCTGCGCAACGTGATCCTCGTGATCATGGATTCCTCGCTTGCCTCTGCGTGCGACGGCGCGCACCGCGCACGCGTTCTCTCAATGCGCTTCCCTCTCATGCCATCGCGAGCTTCGTCGCGACCCTGAGGGCGAGCTTTGACAATTGTATGGATGCGTCAAGGATGTCGGCCTGTCTCTTGCGGGCGTCTTTGTCCAGGGACGCCCGGCGAAGGAGCACGTTGAGCTCGTCGATTTCCCCTTCCGTAAAGGTCACGACCATCTTGACCGTGTCATTGTACGTATTGGCCAGCCCGAGATAGAGAGCCGCCTGCTGAGCCTGGAGAAGCCCCACAAGATCTTCTTCTTCCTGGAACAGTTGGATTTTTTTCCCGACGTTCCCGATCTCTTCAAGAAAGATCCGCTGCTTTTCCTTCATGTCCTTATCGGCGCTCACCGCGAACTTGACGTGGCCGGCCTCAATCTTTTCGACCAGCTCCTGCGCCTCGTCTCGCGACTCCAGCAGTCGCTTGAACAATCCCTTGAGCGTGTCGGCCGCGTTTTTCCCGGTCTCTGTAATCTCCTGGATGAGACCATCGTTTCGTTGAAGAAAGCCCGCGATTGAGGTGATGCTGGTTTCGATGCTCATGGTCCCTCCCTGCCTGCCGGCGCCCTGGCTAATTTCGCTTCACGCGTTCGAGCAGGTCAAGAAGGTCCGTCGTCACCGAGCGTCCTCGCTCGAAGGCACCGCTTCTGACCACCCCCAAGCCGAGTATCTCTTCCAACGCCGCATTGACCTGCTCGGAATGCCTGAGAACGACGTCGATGCTTCTCGATCCTCCGGGAACCTCCTGCGCGATCGCATCCACCAATTCCGGATCCACCGACGCAAAGACAGACTTGTTGGCGTAGTCCTGGACGCGCTTGTGCAGGACCTCTAACGATTTCCATGAATCGCTCAGCTGGCTCTTCGCCTGATGCATGGCCGCGAAATCCTCTTTGAACTGATTCAGAACCTTCTTCTCGAGACCTTCATGCTCGGCCATATAGATGGTGCCGATCAGATAGGCCACGGCTTGGGCATCCACCCCGGTTTTTGTGGAGACGTTCTGATAGGACGAAAAGATGAACGAATGAGCGGCCTCGTTGGCCCGCAAGGTTTCCAGAGACTTGCTGAGCGACTGAATGCCCTTATCGGTCATGATGATCCGATCTGCGGTTCCTTGTGCGACCTTCTCATCAAAATTCTTTCGCGCCTCTCTGATCTTGCCTCCCTCTTTGGCAATCAGATTCCGGACGCTCTTGCTGTGAATAGCCGAGCAACCGGACAGCGCGACGCCGGTCAGGACGATGATGGTCATGCATGTTCGCCACCAAGCCATAACAGGTCCTCCGATCTTCCCCAGCGGGAGGTGCTTAGCGCGGCGCCTTGATGGCGTCGGCGATTTCCTTGACGTCATCGCGCCGGACGGTCATATCGATGTCGAGGTAGCCTTTGACCATGGAGTGGAGGCGTCGCAGCACCTCGACGTTCGTTCGGTAGTCATCGAACGGCGACAGGTCGATGCGGGTGGACCGTTGATAGTCCAGGTCAACCTGCCTGCCGACCGCGGCGATCAGGCTGGGAATCTTTTTGATGATTCCATTCGTGTCACCCGTGCCCGCCGCAAAGAGAACCTGCCCATCGGGTCCGGTTCGGGCCGGAAGACCTTGCAGCCGAGTATCGTTCACGAGCCCTCGGACTTCTACGCCCATGAGCTCGGCCGTCAATCCGGCGTATTCCTGGTCGGGAACGCTTGAACGCTTGGGATCGGTGGCGGCCCATGCCAGCGCCAGGTTCAACAGATGCCGGGTCGTCACGTAGCGATGCCAGTGTTGAAAGCGAACATTGACCTGTTCGACCAGCTGCCGGTATTGCTCTGTCAACCTGATATTCTCCGCATAGTGCTGATCCTTCACAGCCAGCGCTTGCTTGACCTCGACCGGCGTCGCGCAGCCCATGAGCAGCCCTGTGTAGAAACAGAGCATAAGCCGGAGCAGCTTCATCGATCATCCTCCTCTGTTGCCGTCGCGGCGTTGACTGACGAGACGGGCGCCCCTCTCTGGATCACGACTCGTCTTCTTTCTATGAGACGGCACGCCTCACGATGAGCGGGGGCACGTTCGGACCGACATGACTCCTCGTTACTGTTGGTGACGATCAGGCAAGGGAGATGCCGTTATTCAGTGCGAGATGGATGAGACCCGGAAAGCATCATAATCCTATTCATTTCTATTGGAAAATACTTTTTCTTCTCACAAACGAAGCGGGAACCTGTCGCAGGCATAATCCCATTCTCGACACAAGAAGATACATGCGATATCTATTCAGATAAATGTCGGGAAGAAAACGGATGGCCGGCTCCGGTCCCGCTTGACCAGCAGTGCCCGTCTGAAGATTTCAAGCTCTTTGAAAAGAGAGGATTAGCTGTGGGGCTTGGCAGGAACCGTCACAATCTACGTTCATTTCGACCCAGCGCGTGACGAATCTCCGCAGCGGTCTTGGTGTCAACGCCGGCGGCGGCGCGCAATTCCTCATCCGTTGCGCGGGCAATCGCATCAAGGCTGATGAACTGCTCAAGCAGGCGCTTTCTCTTCACTTCACCGATACCGGGCACGCCGTCCAAACTCGAAGCGATCAATGCTTTTCCTCTGAGCTTACGGTGATAGGTAATCGCGAACCGGTGGGCTTCATCGCGAATCCGTTGGAGCAAATGGGTAGCCGGCGATGAGGGAGCCAGCACGATCGCGCCTTTCCGTCCCGGCACGAAAATCCGTTCGTCTTTCTCGCCGCGCGCTTTGGCCAGGCCGATGAGCGGCACGCCCGTGAGCCCGATCTTTTTGACTCCCTCCATCGCGGCGGCCAGTTGGCCCATCCCGCCGTCAATGACAATAAGATCGGGACTGGGAAGCCATTCGGACGTGTCGTGATGACTGTAACGACGGATCACCACCTCCTGCATGCTGGCAAAGTCGTTCGCTCCATCGACGGTCTTGATGCGGAATTTCCGATAGTCCGACTTCTTGGCTTGCCCATCCTCCCACACGACCATAGAGGCAACCGACTCATCTCCCATGGTATTGGAGATATCGAATCCTTCAATCCGCCGCGGCGGGCGTTCCAGCCGAAGCAATCGTTTCAGCTCCTCAACCGCTTGCTGGTCGATGGCCTGATCACGCAGATGATCGGCCGCCGCCGCCGCCGCGTTTTCCTCGGCAAGGAGCACCAACTGGTGCTTGGCCCCTCGTTCCGGCGCGACGACGCGCACACTCTCCCCCTTCTTTTCCGACAACCAGGTTTCAATCAGCGGCGAATCAGCCAGCGGCGCGGGGATGAGCAGCTCTTTCGGAGGGGGCGCGTCCTTATTATAAAACTGCTCGATTGCGGACCGGACCAGTTCTTCATCGGATGTGTCCGCACCCTCCGGCCAGAAGAAATCCTTGCGTCCGATGAGCAGTCCTCCCCGCACGAAGAGCATCTGCAGATCGACCGCCTTGCCTTGGCGCGCCAGACCAATGACATCCTGATCCGTCAAGCTGATTTGGGCGACGCGCTGCTTCTCGAGCGCGCGCTCGACCTTGAAAATCCGGTCCCGCAACCGCGCGGCTTCTTCAAAATCCTCGCGGTCGGCGGCCGCCTCCATTTCTGATCGCAGGCTGTCCACCAATTCCGTGTCCCGGCCTTCCAGGAACATCCGCACCTGCTTGACGATGTGATGATATTCTTCCCGGGTTTGGTTCCCGATGCAGGGAGCCATGCACCGCTTGATCTCAAATTCCAGGCAGGCGCGCTCCGCCGTGCCGTCGATCTCGATGTCGCAGGTCGCCAGCGGAAACACTTTTCGGATCACCCGCAAGGTTTCCCGCATTGCGCCGGCCGGCACATAGGGGCCATAATAGAGCGCGCCGTCTTTTTGTACGCGGCGCACGACCGACAGGCGTGGAAAATTTTCCTTCACGGGAAAGCGGATATACGGGTATTGCTTGTCATCGCGCAGGACGATATTGAATCGGGGGCGGTGCTGCTTGATCAGATTGCTTTCAAGAATCAGCGCTTCCAGCTCCGATCGCGTCACAATGGTTTCGATGTCCGCCACCTGGCCGATCAGCAGCGAGGTCTTCGGCCCGTGATCGCTGCCCTTCTGAAAATATGACCGGACACGATCGGCGAGGACCCGCGCCTTGCCCACATACAGGATTTCATTCCGCGCGCCTTTCATCAAATACACGCCGGGCTGCCCGGACAGATGGTCGAGCTTCGACTGGAGTTCGGGAGTGGCGAGGGCATGTGCCATGACGAGATTGTACGGCGCGGTCACGCCGGAGGCAAGGGAACCGGCTTTGTTCAGCGGAGGGTTCGGAGAAAAGATGGGCTGAGGGTCCCGCGGGCAACCTCGGCAACAGGTCCCCGCATGGTGAGATTGAAATTACGATCGACCTCAATGCGGATCGTGCCTCCGGGCGCTTTTACCGCCACCGGACTTTTGACAAGCCCGAGCCTGATGGCCGCGCTGGCCGCCGCGCAGGCGGAGGAGCCGGATGCCTGCGTCTCTCCCGCGCCTCGCTCCCAAATCAGGATGAAGATCGCTCGGGGTCCTGTCGGCACGGCGAGCTGGACGTTCACGCGATTGGGAAACAGGGCATGGCGTTCCAGTTCAGGACCCAGCGTTAGGAGCTCGTCTCGCGTCCACCGTTCCTCTTTTGATTTGAACAGCACGCAATGCGGATTGCCGACGCTGACGCCGGTGAACGGCCACGACTTTCCGGCGACGACGATCGATTGGTTGACGAGTTCCTCAACGTTGAGGGAACACGGCAAGGCCGTTGGCTTGAAGGTCGCCGCCCCCATCTCCACGGTCGCGTCGGCGGCATCGCCGTGCCGATCGAGATGGAGCTCGATCTTCACCAGCCCGCCCTTGGTTTCGACGGTGAATTCCTTACGTCGAGTCTTGCCGGTCGCATGCAGATACCGGGCGAAGATTCGCAGACCGTTCCCCGATTTCTCCGCCTCACTGCCGTCGGGGTTATAGATGCGCAAGCCGAAGTCGGCCTTTTTGGACGAAACCAGCGCTAGAATCCCGTCGCTCCCGACTCCGCGATGTCGGTCGCAGATCGCCCGGATATTAACCGCAGAGAGCCGAATGTTTAGCTCCTTGGGGTCCATCACGAGGTAATCGTTGCCGAGGCCATGGCCTCTGAAGAAGGTATTTTTCATGATTGTGCCATGCCGCTGGATTGCGGCGTAAGAGTGCCGATGGTAATTATACCGGGACTACTTGTGGTTTGTAAGCCGGAAGGCAGTCAGGGATATGAGATCACCTGAGTTTATGCGCTACGGTCATATTAAGTGTATAATACTAATCTATTTATCGTAACTATTTGTACGATTGTAAAAGCTAAAGCACCAGTTTATTCTCGCGGTTATGCATTCCATGCGTACTCCAAACTATACCCTCCATGCCAAGCCAATTTTGTGGCAGGGCGGCGTGGCGATGGCAAGGGTCTCTAATGAGGAGTTGAATGGCACCCAGGGAACGGAGAGTTCATGATCCGGTTCGTCTCGCCGACAGAAACGATGTTAATGAACTTCGTGAGTTCTTTCTGGACGCTCCTGTGGGATTCCACTGCCTTCGGCCCGATGGGGTCATCGTCTGGGCCAACCAGGCTGATCTCAACATGCTTGGGTATAGGCCGGAGGAATACATTGGCCGCCACATCAGTGAGTTTCACGCCGATCAGCAGACCATCCGTGACCTTCTTGACCGATTAACCAGAGGCGAAACGCTGCAGAACTATGAAGCGGTGCTCCGTTGTAAGGACGGGTCCGCCAAACACGTTCTAATCTCGTCGCATGGCTTATGGGAAGAAGGACGGTTGACGAGCACGCGGTGCTTCACGCTTGATATTACCAGTCGGAAGCTGGCGGAAGATCAATTTCGCGAGGTGCAGGCGAAGTACCGAGCACTATTGGAATCAACGGGCGAAGGCATTGTTGGGCTAGACATCCATGGCCGATGCATTTTTATCAATCAAGCCGCCGCCCGCATGCTGCAGTATCGGAGCGACGAAATACTCGGCAAGCAACTGCATTGGATCGTGCACCATAGCCGGGCCGACGGCCTAGCCTATCCATACGAGGACTGCTCGATCTGCCGGGCGTATAAGACGGCAACGGCCTATCGCATCGAAGATGAATTGCTGTGGCGGCGTGACGGGACATCGTTTCCTGTGGACTATTCCTCGTATCCGATCGTGGAGAATGGGGAACTCAGTGGCGCCGTCGTCACGTTCACCGACATTACTGACCGCCAGCGAACGATCCAGGCCCTGCGGGAAAGCGAGGAACAGTTTCGACAGCTCGCGGAGCATATTCATGAAGCATTCTGGATGTCCAATCCGGGAAGGGATCATGTGCTCTACATCAGCCCGGCATACGAAGAGATCTGGGGTCGTTCATGTAAGAGTCTTTACGAGTCGCCAAGTTCATGGATTGAATCAGTCCATCCGGATGATCGAGAAAGAGTCCTGGCAGAGGCTCTCAGCAAGCAGGTGAGCGGTGAATACGACGCCGAATATCGGATTGTGCGTCCCGACGGCTCCATCCGTTGGATCCATGATCGCGCCTTTCCGATTCGCGACAAATCCGGCATGGTCTATCGTCTGGCGGGAATAGCCGAGGACATCACGCAGTATAAACGTGCAAATGAAGAACTTCAGCGAGCCTTGGCCCAATCACAAGCGTTCTCCTCGCGCATGGAATCCACCCGCGAAGAGGAGCGATACCGTATTGGCCAGGAAATTCATGACGATCTGGGCGGTGTCCTGACCTATCTCAAAGTCGATCTTACAAGGCTGGGGAAACACATCGCTGAAATGACGATCGGAGACATCTCGGAGCAGCTTCAACGCCGAATCGATGCCATGATCGATGTCATGGACGGCGCGATAAAAACAGTGCAACGGCTCTCCGTGGAAATGAGACCGGTGCTGCTCGATCATTGCGGTCTCGCGGCAGCCATCATTTGGCAAGCGCGGGAATTTGAAGGCCGAACAGGCATCAGGTGTGTCTTTACGGCAAGCCCTAATGTCGAGGGGGTGAACAAAGACCAATCTCTTCTCGTCTTCAGAATTTTTCAAGAGGCTCTCACCAATGTCGCTCGTCACGCTTATGCCAGCACGGTCACGATAAGTCTCAATGAAGACGATGGCCAAATTACGCTCGCCATTCAGGATAACGGTCATGGCATTTCGGAGCGGAATGTCTCCGATCCGCAGTCATTCGGCCTCTTGGGGATGCAGGAGCGCGCAC